>NZ_JBALOZ010000157.1:0-25840 GCF_036965125.1 Bacillus sp. JJ1503 | reverse complement strand
GCTTTATTTGATAATACAATATCTAAAGCTAATGATTCAGGAGGAATGATCGTAATATCAGGATAAACTAACCCAAATTCTTGTCGATTTAAAGAATGAAAGCAGGTTTTCATAATTGATAAAGATTCGATTAATTTTTGAACGGTATCATCATGAACTGTAATGTAATCGTTTAGCTGGCTATTATATAATTTTTTATCGTTAATATCACTAATGTCAAATTCTTGGACAAAGGCATTTATAAACTGTCCAGTTTGTGAAGTCTGTTAAGTTTGCAGAATTGCCATCGTTCACTTCATGAATACGTTTAACACAACGGTCAATTGTCGTTGTTTTATTTAATAGGACATTATTCATGATTTCTAAGCTTTAATATGTGATAAGTAGAGTTCTTTCATAATCTGTAATTGTCGCTTCGGTTTTACCTCTACATCGTAATAGTTAACTGATTTCATAAGGGCCAACTTTCGAGCGAATAAACCAAAGCTGTTTATGAGGGAAATCATGGTTTCCTTTATATTTATTTCCTTACGAATCGATCCATCGAGTTCTCCTTCTTGCATAATTCCCAACATCAAGACATAGATTTCTTCTCTAACTTCGTCATATATAACGATATCTTCCAATGGCTCCTTTGATATAGCTACATAATTTTCGAATGCATCAATAAACTTCGTAGAGTTTTTGGATGGGTGGGTAACACTCTCCGTTAGGTAATCAAATATCTTACTAAACTTTTCATACGCATTGTTTGGCTCATTGGCAATTCGTTGAAATTGATAAAGCTCTTCTTCCATTATCGATGTTGCAACCGCGACAATTAATTTATCTTTTTTTGGAAAGTATCGAAATAAAGTAGCGATGCCAATTCCTTCTTCATCAGCGATAACTTGCATTTTGACGTTTTCTAATCCAGAATCTGCAAATAATCGTTCAGCTGTTTTTATAATACCTTGGTAACGTTTGTTTCTGTTTTTTTCTCTTAATCCAGTTTTGTTGGAAGCCTCCATAACAATCTCCTTCGTTTGAATCTATTTTAGATATACATGGAATCTATTTGTTTTGCAATTATATCAGAATTCGTTTACAATTTGATTAATGATAGTTAGACTATCATTAATTTATCATGATAAAGTTATGATGAAGTGGTTTCGTAATAAAAAACATTTATGGGAATGATTACGGCGGAAGCATTCCCGAATAGAATGGAGGAAATTTAATGGGTCGATTAGAGAATAAGGTAGCAGTTATTACTGGTGGCGCACGGGGAATGGGAGCGTCTCATGTACGACTTTTTGCGAAAGAAGGAGCAAAAGTAGTCTTCACAGATTTAAATGAAGAAGGTGGAAATGCTTTAGCGAATGAATTAGGAGAAAACGTAAAATTTGTGAAGCAAGATGCAACCAGTGCAGATGACTGGGCCACAGTTATTACTGAGACTGAAAAAGCATTTGGTCCAATCAACATATTAGTAAACAACGCTGGGATCAGCATGAGTGTTCCACTAATGGAAATGACAGAAGAACAATATCGCAAAATAGTTGATATTAACCAAGTATCCGTCTTCTTAGGAATGAAAGCGGTAATCCCTTCAATGCAAAAAGCAGGAAGTGGTTCAATTATCAACATTTCGTCCATAAATGGACTTGTTGGTGGTGCGATAGGGTACACAGATACAAAATTCGCTGTACGTGGAATTACAAAAGCGGCAGCTCTTCAACTTGGTGGATTAGGAATTCGTGTTAACTCTGTTCACCCTGGTGTAATCGAAACTCCAATGGTTACACAAGGTGATGCAGTAGAACAAATAAAAGAGTTTGCAAAACACATTCCAGTTCAACGTATAGCAAAACCAGAAGAAGTATCTAATATGGTACTTTTCCTAGCATCGGATGAATCTAGCTATTCTACAGGTTCTGAATTTGTCATTGACGGTGGATTAACGGCAATGTAATAGAGTAGTTTCAACACCTCTATAAAGAGGGATAACCTTTTTATAGAGGCTTTTTTAGTGTTATAGAAATGGATATTTGTTAGTCGACCGTAAACATCTGCCATAAAAGCTGCCCCTTGTTCATGATGAACATTGATGAAATGAATCCATCAGGTCAAGGGTTTCTTTACCCATGATGCCAAAAATATACTCAACGCCCTTATTTTCTAAGCACTGAACAAGTAAATCTGTTGCTTTCGTCATACGACGCCCCTCTACCAACTTGTTTTTTCCTATTTTCCCCTGAATTTATTAAAAAACTTCATTTACTTGTGGTAAGAATAATGAAGCATAATGCTTATTAAATTTAATTTATTTTGATTGTTTATCTGGAAATCATTGCTGCTACAGTGTTTGAAAACCTTTTTAGGACTTTAGGAGCATTGCTATTCTCTTGGTTTTTGTTGGTGTTCTGCAATTAACCAGTCATACTAGCGTAATAGTATATCTCTCTAATAATGGACTTACTAGATAGTAAAGGAGAGTTTAAAAAACGAATTATTTTAATACGAATAAACAACTAGATGTGAAGGAGATATTAAGATGAAATGAATTATTTCAATTCGAATAGACAACTAGATGTAAGGGAGATATTAAGATGAAAAGAATGTTTCCAATTTTATTGACAGCAATAATCTTCATGTCTACGTTAGTAATGCCTATTAATACGATGAACGGTAGAGCGGAAGGGACCAAGCCCTGGATGAACACCAAGCTCTCTGCTGAGGAGCGCACCAAGCTGCTTCTTGACGCGATGACGATGGAACAGAAGATCCAGCAAATCGCCATCTCGCGCTTCAATGAGAACGACAAAGGTGAGACGGTCGTCATCAAAAGGGGCGGTAGTAACAAGTATATGAGCGGCGTATTCCCGCCTCAGGGTACCCTGCCCGGGTGTGAGTGGCAGGACACCGGCCGGCAGATCCGTGGAATCGAGGAACTGGGTATCCCCACAGTCCGCATGACCAACGGTGGTACGGGTGTGAAGGGCGGATCGTGTGGCAATGACCCAGTGGCGACGGGCCTGCCGTCCACCCTGGCTATGGCCGCGACCTTCAACCGAGGGCTGAACTATGAGGCCGGTCGAATCCTCGGCGCGGAGACACGTGCCTTCGCGCATCATGTGATGCTGGGACCGGGCATGAACCTCGTGCGCCACCCGTATAATGGCCGGAACTATGAGTACTTCAGTGAGGACCCATACCTGACTGGTACCCTGGCGACCGAGCAGGTCAAGGGCATCCAAAAACAGGGGGTCCAGGCCCAACTCAAGCATCTAGCTGGCAACGAGCAGGAAACCGAGCGGTGGACGATGGGTGTCCAGGTTCCCTCAAAGGCCATGAATGAGCTGTACATGCTGCCATTCGAGATGACCGTCAAGAATGCTGACCCGGCCTCCATGATGTGCTCGTTCCCGGATGTCAACGGAATTTATGCCTGTGACAGTTCTGAATTGCTCCAAGATGCTTTGCGGCGCAACTGGGGCTTCGACGGTTGGGTCATGAGTGACCGTCGCGCGATTCACAACACGGTCGCTGCCATCAAGGCGGGTACGAATGTCGAGCTCGATTGGGCACCACAATACTACACTCAAGAGAAGATCAAGAAGGCCCTTGACTCGGGTCAGGTGACAGAGAACGACATTGACAATCTACTTCGTCCACGGTATATCAAAATGATTGAGTACGGCCACATGGATGAGCCTTTCAACAAGTTCCTACCGGAGATTGTCGACCTGAAGGCCAACGGCGCTAGCGCGCGGAAGATGGCCGAGGAAGGTTCTGTGCTATTGAAGAACAATGACGGCTTCCTGCCACTGGACGGCAAGCCGAAGTCAATCGCGCTGATCGGCGTCGAGTGGTTCGCTGGTATTGCCAAGATGTCCCCGCGCTCCGTTCGGGACGACAATGAGAACGTCGTGACCTCTTATACGGTCACACCAAAACAGGGCCTAGAGAATGTGATCAAGGAGCTGGGCTATGGCACCAAAGTGACGTACAATGATGGCCGTGACCCGAAGGCTGCTGCTAAGCTTGCCGCTGAGTCCGATGTCGTGCTTCTCATGATCGGCGACAACCCGCATGAGACCAAGGACCGCGAGACACTCGGCTTCCCGGCTATCGACCTTGACAAGAACCCGGATCGAGTGGACTGGGTGGAGCAGGAGCCGATGATCGACGCTGTTCTGAAAGCCAACGCAAAGAACACGGTTGTGGTCCTGAAAACTTCCGGTACGGTGCTCATGCCGTGGCTGGATAAGGTCCCTGCAGTGCTTGAGGCTTGGTATCCGGGAATGGAGGATGGCAATGCCGTCGCCAATCTGCTCTATGGTAAGGTCAATCCGTCCGGCAAGTTGCCTATGACGTTCGGTGCCACTGATCGTGAGGCCGCCTTCGCGACCGAGAAGCAGTTCCCTGGAACCCGTCAAGACACTGGCAAGCCAGGAGGCCCTGGCCCGTACGGTGATGGTTCCGACCAGCTAATTGCCCAGTATACAGAGGGCCATAAGATGGGCTACCGCTGGTACGAGGCCAACAACGTGAAGCCTGTCTTCCCATTTGGGTACGGCCTGTCGTACACGACCTTTAAGTATGCCAACCTCAAGGTGAAGAGGGTTCGCGGTGAAGGAGGTGGCCCAGGAGGTGCGTTGTCTGGTATTGACGTGTCCTTTACCGTCACGAACACGGGTGGCGTTGCCGGCAAAGAAACCGCCCAGGTCTATTTGACCCTGCCAGAGGAGGCGGGACAGCCAGCCAAGCGACTCGTCAACTTCGAAAAGGTTTACCTTGAGCCTGGTAAGAGCGAGCGAGTGACTTTGCGGATTAATCAGGCTGACTCCAATCACCCGTTCTCCTACTTCATTCCGAAAGAACCGGACAACCTTGCGAACTGGGCTGATGGCAAGTGGGTTACCGCTGACGGAAAGTACGGTGTACATGTCGGCGGTTCCTCAGCAGACACCCCGTTAAAAAAGGACGTCCCGTTGAACTTCAAACTCAGCAGGGACAAGAGCAAGGGCAAAGGCAAAGATAAATCACATCGATAGGCCCTTGGCCATGGGATGACATCGGCGACCCGGCAGGGATTGTCAGGCATCTCGAAGGTGGTGAGCCCGCGGGCTCGGTGAATCAAGCCGAGGCCCGCGGGCTCATTGCTTTTCTCGACACCTTCATAGGCGACGAATGGACGAAAAGAGTTAAGGAAGGACGTGAGAAGTATTATGAAGGAATCCGTTCGAAAAAGCAGGCGAGGTCCGGCGTATTTGTGGTGGGTGGCCCTTGGCCTGATGGCCCTCTTGACCGCATGTACCGTTGAGGAATCCGAAGGGCCGATTGGGAGCGATGACGCCGTGGAACCCGCCCCGTCCGGGCACGGTGACTGGCAGGTCCCGGGCTTGGTAGACCGGTCCGGTGCGCCGATCGAGGTGCCGACACCAGGTCCGGCCACAGGCAGGACCCTGTACGTCACAGACTTCGGGGCAGATCCGGATCCGGACTCACAAGACGATGCAGCAGCCATCCGAGCGGCCTTGGACGCGGCTGAACCAGGTGACGAGGTCGTACTGCCAGCCGGCACATATGACCTGCGCTCCACTGACCCGGCCGACAAGTCGGCGAACATCGTGTTGCGCAGTGGTGTAGACCTGCGCGGTGAGGGCCAGGAACGGACTGTGCTGCTGACCTCCCTCGATGGCGAGGATAACAGCCGGGTGATCCGTGGCTCGGGCATTCACGATGTCATCATCGCTGACTTCACCATTACCTCCCGTCATGAGGGTCCCCTCGGAGATGACCCAGACAACGGCAATGCGGGTGGCGGCCCGATGTACGGGATTTACCTCGGAGCCCTCAAACGGAAGGCTAGTTCACAGGTACTTGTGGAAAACGTGGGCATTCGCAGGTTCGAGCGCCACGGGATCTCCGTCAAGGCAAGCCGTGAAGTGACCCTCTCTGGAAACTACGTAAGTGAGGCAACTGCTGTCGGTCCAGGCGGACAGGGCTACGGCATCGCTATCGAGGGCTCAGCGGACCAGCACGACCCGGATGCCACCAATGATTCCCGGCACAATGTCGTTATCGGTAATACCTTTAATGGCAGGCATCTGAGGCACGCCATTCTGCTTCAGTTCCCCACACACAACAATCTCGTGGCGGAGAACACTATCACCGGCAGCCACCTCGACGCAATCGACCTGCACGGCGAGGGTGAGTATCTGAACGAGATCCGGGACAACACGGTTATCGGCGGGCAGGGGGCGGGCATCGCGCTGGGAAATTCCGGCGGGTCCAAGAACAAGCACGATGCCTCAGGACCTGGAAACTGGGTGCACTCCAACGATTTGATTGGAAACCGTCAGGGAATCCTCGTCATCCTAGGAACTCCTGAGACCCTCATCGAGGATAACAGGATCACCGCCGGGAAGGGTTCGAAGGCTGGCATCGAGGTCCGCAATGCGCCAGGCACAGAGTTGCACGGTAATCACATCACTGGAGGGACTGACGGGTTCTGGGCGATCCGGCTCAGTGAGGACCGCGGTGCTGACGGACGGGGCAAAGGAATCCCTTCAGGCATCAGGATCGAGTGCAACGTCATTCGACAGGCCGCCAATGGCATTAGGATCGATGCCGGGAAGGACCTCAGATTGGTCGAAAATGTCGTTGATGGCATCGACGGAGCCAAGCTGAGGGTGGCCGATGGGATCGAGGTGATCCAGCGGTTTCCTACAAAAACGCAACGGTGCGAAAGTTGAGTACTAGTCATTTTTATTATAACTTCTATAAAGAACCCAGCCTTCATGAAAAAGAGGGCTGGGTTCTTCTAAAAAGTTCACTCATTTTTCATATAAACCGAAGGCGCGACTAGCGGATAGGAACTAGTCGGGCCTTTGGAAATTAGGGGCAGGATTTTTTTGCGAAATTTTGATAATCCAAGAAGAATTAATAAATTTGAGGTAATAGTACCGTCCTTTGTTTCATCGTTTTACCTGGTTGACACAATTGATTTTCTTTTATATAACAAGGAACCAATGATAAAGGCAATTCCACCCCAAAGAAGCATGTTTCCAAAACCAAACCAAAGAGAGGGTGAAAGAATAGAAGTATTATAGACCATACTGTCTCTTAGACCGTCTGCAAAATAGGTGAGCGGAAGAATGTTTGAAACAGGATGCAGCCATTCGGGCATTGTTTCAACCGGAAAGAAAATACCGCTTACAAACATCATCAGAAAGCTGACAATGTTTGCTGCTCCCATGTAGGCCTCATTTGTATTGCTAAAAGAAGAAATAAAATAGCCAATTGCATTGAAGGAGAGGGCTCCGATTAAGATGACCAGCAGTAAACTAGGGAAATTAATAAACAAATTAGCCCCGAATAGGAATACGCCAATTAAGGATAAGAGAATGATTTGAATGATGCTAAATAACAGGCGCATCACCATATCACTAAGACCAAAGATCCCCATTTTTGCCGGGGTCATCCGCAGCCTTTTTATTAACCCTTTTCTGCGCATATCCACTAAGTCAACCATTCCGAATAAGCCGCCTTGGGCAATTGATAAAGCAATCATTCCAGTTAAGAGAAAATCAGTATACTTTAATTCCTGGCTGCCTGAGGAAATGGTTTCAAATTGCTGCTCATAGGTTGGGGTTGCACCAACTGCTTGCAAGTTTGCCTGCTGAATAAATTTATCCAGAATACCCGAAACGACTTGGGTTGATACACTTTGTTCATTTTCTTTGTTTACGATCAGTTTAATCGATGTTGCCTGTGCTGATTCTGGCAAAATGATGGCAGCATCAACTTCCTTCTCTTTTACTAAAACTTTTGCTTTATCTTCATTAACAGAATCATTTCCACTTGCTTTAATAATAGGAATTTGTTGTAATTGCTTAGCCATCATAGTAGACGTTTCATTTGAAGATTCATTAACAATAACAACTTTCGTGCTGAAATCATCATTTGAACCACCGCCAAATATCGTCATAAAGATGACCATTAAAATAATTGGAAAAAAGATCCCCCAAAACCACGCTTGTTTTTCACGGAATGTTAATTTTAATTGAGCAAGGAACATTTGTTTAAATTGCTTGAGATTATTCATCTTAATCCCTCCACTCCTTACCGGTATAAGCGATAAAGACATCTTCAAGACTCATTTCGTGAATCGAAACTTGCTCGACTTGATATTCCTTGTCTTTTGTAAATTTAAATAGGTCAAAAAGTAAATCCTCGGGTTTAATGGTCCATAGCTTAAGTGCGGCGTCTTCACGTACTGTCCGTGTTACAGAATCAAGAGCTTTTGCAAAAAGCTCTGCATCATGGGCGGCTTTCTCTCCATCAAGGAAGGATAATCGAACCTCTCTTTCATTTGTTAATTTTTCTATTAATGCGGAGGGGGAATCCAAGATTACGACCAACCCCTGGTCAACGATGCACACCCTGTCGCTTAGTTTTTCCGCTTCTTCCATGTAATGAGTTGTGAGAATAGTCGTTTTCCCTAATTTCTTAAGCTCAAGAATGATCTCCCAAACATTGCGTCGTGCCTGGGGATCGAGTCCGGTTGTTGGTTCATCAAGAAATACGACTTCGGGATCACTAATCATGGCAAGCCCGATTGCAAGTCGTTGCCGCTGACCGCCAGATAGTTTCTTGACTTGATTCTTTCGGTGCTCGGTCAGATTTACCAATTTGAGAATTTCCTCAGTTGACCGTGCCTTATCGTAAAATGAAGCAAATAGATTCAAATTTTCTTCAGGGGTCAATAAGTCAAACATGGCACTAGATTGCGGCTGTACACCGATTTTTCTTTTAATGGTTATTGCGTGCTTGTTCCAGTTCAATTCGCCAAACTGTATTTCTCCATGATCAGGCGTAACCAAGCCTTCAATCATCTCAAGTGTTGTTGTTTTTCCTGCCCCATTTGGTCCGATGATGGTAAAAATCTCTCCTTCTTTTACAGAAAAGCTAATATCTTTAACGGCTTGAATGGAACCGAAGGATTTTTTTAAATTCCGAACCTCTAAAATATTCATAGTCACATCACCTTTCCTTGAAAACCAGCCATTTTCACAAAATTCCTAATTCAAAAAATATTACCAAGTTATTCCTATGTTGTTGAATATTAAAAGATTCATGAATTTCAGAGAAAACTCAGGGCTGGATTAGCAACGGTGGAGAATCCCTTCTTTTGACGAATTCTTTTTCTTCATTTGTAGAATTAATTGCCAATGCAGAGTATTTACATGGAGCCTCTAGTGGCAGGCTCCTGAGGGTCAGAAGCCAAGTACCTTTAAGGCTGGGCTATGTCTTGTAGGCTAGCGTGCCCACCTTTATATGGGAAAGAAAAAAGCATAAACAAAGAGATATTCCGCCTTGTTTATGCTTTGAAAACGATAATTTACTTTATTTCATATAAATCAACAAATCATGTATACCACAAATTTGTATTGGGCATAAACATGGACCCCGATGCATAAAAGAGCAATCATCGTTAGCTTTTTATAGCTAGTCCACTAAAAGAAACGGGTCCGACAACGTTTGCTTGAGTGTTGGGGGTAATATTCTCAACAGTAAGCTGATAGAAGTTGGCGCCAGATTTTAAATTGAAATCAATGGCTTGAAATGTAAAGGTATAGTTTACCTCTGATTCAGGGTCTGATTCCACTCCATCTTGAGTATTAAAGATTTCTTTCCCATTGCGAAAGATTCTAAATACAATTTGAGCAATATTTGTAATTCCTTCCACACCCACGGTTGCAACTAGCTCAACTTTATTATTTCTTGAAGCATTGGCCGGGATGTTTAGTTGAATCGAGGCTAAAAGAAGTTTAAAAGGAGCTTGTGGAATTGTAATAGCGTTCTCTGGGTTAAAACTGCTTAGAGGCTCGGTTGCTTGATAATCAAGAACTTGTACCATTTTATCACCTCCTTTTGCATGATTCTATAAGATATGCTTTTTATCAGAGCCCGATCGTGCATTAAACTAAGCCGTGCTATTTTCTAAACTTTGTTTAATAAAACTGTTCTGGAGCATCTCGCTAGGGACGGTTACAACGTGAAATAGATAGGATTGAAGAAGTGTCATAAAGCATGAGAAATAAATTTCAAGAAAAAACGATAGTCTAGACAAAGAAGAGGTAATAAAAGTTTTAAAAAACTTTAATGAACTGTTTAACAAAGCAGAAGTAGAGGAAAGAAAGCAACTTGTAAGGTCACAAAAAAAAGAGGTTCACATGAATTGGAAGGAGGTTAAGAAGATAACCTTCTGATTTTCCTCAGACAATGCTTTATCATCTCATAAAGTGAGCAGAACCGTACCATAAGTAAATGGGGCTTTGTGAAAAAAGTAAAAGCACCTTCTATTATGATAGAGAGGTGCTGTTTTGTTATATGATATTTGTTGCAAGAATGGTCATTTTTGCTCTTGGAGCAAATTTGATACAATCAGGATTTTCATATCCAAATGAAGAAAAAGAATGACCAATGATAAAAGATTGATGAATTCCTTCTCTTGCACTTTTACTTACTTTAATATTCTCCTTTAATTACAAAAAACGAGCCTCGAATTGTTCCAGCTAGTTTAGACTTCTGCCTAGCAAACTTAAAATTCCCTTCTAATTCCTGTGGTACCTCCATCCCCTCAGAAAGCTTAAAACCAACAGCCCGCTTCTTAGAGCCATCAACCGTATACATGACGTTGACCGAAAGACCATCCTCATAAAAGACGTAGGCCATTTTGATATGTTCCACTTGAAAACGCGATGTTTCTAAAGGTTTGGCTGCAAACTCAATATCACGTTCTTCTTTCAAAATTCGGTTCACATAATCAAGGGTCTCCTGGCTTTCGCTAGCTGGTACAACCGTAAATTCATGCTTGTATTTGTTCATAAAGTAACGGGCTTCATTTGCACGTAAACCAGCGAGCGCTTCTGCTACAGGTGAAGACTCTAAACCAATTGTAGACACATTTTTAAAATCAACGATATAGTGCATTTCCAACCTTCCTTCTATCTCATTATTTCCTAACTACAGGAATCCACATTTCACCATAAAAGACTCCGTTTCGCTGCTCCATCACAACCGCTGCATTAGGTCCACCAACATAGGCAACATTGTTTGCTTCTTGTAAGGCTTGACCAAAAGCAATACCAGTAACTTTATTACTCAATTCATCTAAAGTATTACCTTCCCCTTTAACAACTAAGTATTCACCCTTAGGAAATTGGATAACTCTAGTTTCTCCTAGTTCTGGTGCCGCTGCCTCTGTCATGACGCCAGCATAATGCATCATCTTGTTATTCACGGCTTCGTTCACGATAAAAACGTAGTCGTTTGTGGCTATCGCTTTTAAAGTATCTAGCCTTCCATCTTGGCTGACGGCCTGCCAAAAGTCTGCCTTTTCCTTGTTTATACCTGCATAGTCCCTGTAGTCGCTCTTAAGCTCAGTTCCAGTGCCTAAAACGGTAAAGCTGTCTTTTTCTTCTATAGTGTAATTTGCCATGTGCAAAACCTTCTTTCTTTTTAATTTATATTAATCAAATGATTTGTCTTTTCACTTGATGAGTTTATAATAGCCTTAAATCATGTCAAAAAATGATACTGTTTAGGGGATCCCGATGAAAAAAGTTGAACGGATTAATACTATCATGCGGTATATCAACAACCGNNACCGCGCCCGCTTTACAATTTCTGAAATCATGCGAGAATTTAATATCTCCCGTTCGACCGCTATTAGAGATATCAGAGAAATTGAAGCCATGGGGATGCCGCTTGTTGCTGAAGTTGGAAGGGATGGGGGTTATATTGTCATGAACAACTCTGTCCTTCCCGCTGTTCGCTTTACCGATAATGAGATTAAAGCTCTTTTTATTGCCTTTATGGCCACAAGAAATCAACAACTCCCTTATCTTAAGAGTCGTCAGTCTTTAGCTGAAAAATTACTTGGCCTCATCTCAGAAAACCAGCAAGATGACCTTGTTCTTTTAAATCAAATCTTGCTTTTTGAAGGGACAAACCCCAATAATCCCGACCTGCTTGATTTGTCGGACCTACCCGATCCAATGTTAGAAAAACTCATCCAAATCCTCCTTTTGGATAGCTATTTATTGATTACAATCAAGGAAGAGAAGATAACAAAGTCTTATTCAATTTATCTCTTGCACCTTTATCATGAAAAAGGCGTTTGGCTGATTGAAGGCTATGACTTAAAGGATGAAGAGAGGAGGATTTTCCCTGTTGACAATCTCACCAATGTTAAACCATACCCTGCGAAAAAAAGAATAAATAAGAAAAAGATTTTAGAAAAACTAAGTAAGGAGGAAGAAGTAGTTAACCTTGTCCTTGATCTTGGTCCAAAGGCGATTGCCCAGTTCAAAAAATACCATCCTTTAAAAATTTCCATTTCCTATACGAATCCTTACCAAACCACAGCCATTCTAAAGACCTTTATCAATGTTAATAATCCCGAAGAATTGACTGAAATAACAAATTGGCTTCTTTTTCTAGGTGGGGATATCAAGGCTAGGGAAGTGCCAGAAAAAGTTTTAGAAGTTATACAAGGGAGATTATCCTTATTTTGCCCATAAGTAGTTCCAGTTAAAACCCAAATAATTATGGGCTTGGCCAACTGCCAGTTACCCTTTATTTTCGCACACCCAAAAGAGATGGGGGGTTCCGAATGTTGGTAATAGTTTAAAAGGGTAATAGCACTTTTATCAGTACTGTTCCTTATTCATTTTATTAAAAAAGGTTTAATCTTATTTAGATGTGTTACGGGGAACCGTATCATAAATAGAGGCGTTTTTTTATAGCTAGAAGGAAAAAAATGATCGGCTGTTAAGGTTTTGCCGCCTATTAGGCAGCAGAACCTTACCCGCGCCACACAGGTTTCTCCGTTTTCTTAATAAGTTTGGATTTCCTTATTGTTTCATACATTTTTTTGGTTAGAAATATGGCAAAGAGATCGTTGCCACCGTATAAGGAGTATAGCCTTTCATTGGATCCGGCTTCATGTAAGAGCAAATTCACAACGGAAAAGGTTCTATTTGTAGCCAACTCCCATAAAACTAAATGGTTGTCGATTTTGTCATCCAAAATTAAGAACCTTTTATGATTAACAATAATCTCATAAGTATCTCCAGTATGAGATTGTTCGTAGCTCTCGATTGTAATACCTTCTTTTATTAGAAAAGGTGCAATTTCTTTAAAAAATTGACCAATGAACCCTTCAGCTAAATCCTCGGCATCGGACTTATACATTCTTTGTGTTTCATTCCAAAAGAGATAGCCTGTTTTATTTGACCTTTTTTTCAGTTCTTCGACAAGTTGATTATCGGCATGTTTATAAAATCCCAAAGCCTCTAATTCTGTTAACAATGACTTGATTCTCTTACTTCGACTCCAAGTCAGAATCCTTTTGGCAAATTTATTAAAGAAATGCCATATATCTTTTTTATAAATTCCTATTAACCTTACAATAAAGTAGATAAGCAGGAACATTAAAACGAACCCCATGTTTGTTTCATCCCCAATTCTACATAAATGCTTCCCGGCTAGTAATTCACCACTTAATTTTACATTTAACATATATACAAGATTATCCTGCTTCTTTACCCAAAGTATTTTTAAAAATAAAATGCCGCTTAAACAGGTGAGGTGAACCTTATCATAAGTAAATGAGGTTATAGGAACTTGGGAATTCCATCATGCAAATAAGAGGCAATACTTATTTCATTCATTACATGCCATCTTCGATTGGACTCCCAAATATTATATTAAAAAAGTTTATTTTATAAAAAAAGTTCTTCCAGCCTGTTTCAGTATATTTAGAATAATGCTCATTTAAATTTATTTATTTTGATTGTTTATTTGGTATATCAATGATTTTCTCAGTGTTTTAATACGTTTTCAGGACTTTACGATTATTACTAATCTCGTGGTTTTTGTTAGTGATCTGTAATTAACCGTTAATACTAGCGTAATAGTTTTTCTCTATACTGATATACTTAATCGGTTAGTAAGGGAGAGAATACGATGATAAAACGAATTATTTAAATACTAATAGACAAATAGAGAGTGAAGGAGATTAAGATGATAAAACGAATTAATTCAATTTTTTTGACAGCAACGATCTTTATGTCTTCGTTAGTAATTCCTGTTAATGCGGAGAACGGTGGAACGGAAGGGACCAAACCTTGGATGAACACCCAGCTCCCTGCTGAAGAGCGCACCGAGCTGCTTCTCGATGAGATGACGATGGAACAGAAGATCCAGCAAATCGCCATCTCGCGCTTCAATGAGAACGACACCGGTGAGACGGTCGTCATCAAAAGGGGCGGTACTAGCAAGTATATGAACGGCGAATTCGAGCCACAGGGTACCCTGCCCGGATGTGAGTGGCAGGACACTGGCCGACAAATCCGTGGGATCGAGGAACTGGGCATCCCCACAATCCGCATGACCAACGGTGGTACAGGCGTTAAGGGCGGATCGTGTGGCAATGACCCGGTAGCAACGGGCCTTCCATCTACCCCGGCTATGGCAGCGACATTTGACCGCGAGCTGAACTATGAGGTTGGCCGAATCCTCGGCGAGGAGACACGGGCTTTCGCGCATCACGTGTTGCTCGGACCGGGAATGAATCTCATTCGTCACCCGTACAATGGCCGTAATTATGAGTACTTCAGTGAGGACCCATATCTGACAGGTATCTTAGCGACCGAGCAGGTCAAGGCCATCCAGGACCAGGGGGTCCAGGCACAGCTTAAGCACTTGGCTGGTAACGAGCAGGAGACTGAGCGATGGACGATGGGCGTCCAAGTTCCCTCAAAGGCCATGAACGAGCTTTACATGTTGCCATTTGAGATGACCGTTAAGGATGCTGACCCGGCTTCGGTGATGTGTTCGTTCCCGGATGTCAACGGCACCTTTGCCTGTGACAGCTCTGAATTACTCCAAGATGCCCTACGCAACAACTGGGGCTTCGATGGTTACGTTATGAGTGACCGTCGCGCAATTCACGACACGGTGGCTGGCATTAAGGCGGGCATGAATGTTGAGCTCGACTGGGCACCGCAGTACTACACTGAAGAGAAGATCCAGGAGGCACTCGACTCAGGTCAGGTGACCGAGGACGACATCGACAATCTGCTTCGTCCGCGTTACATCAAGATGATCCAGTTTGGCCACATGGATGAGCCTTACGACAAGTTCCTGCCGGAGATCGTCGATCCGATGGCTAATGGCGCTAGCGCATTGAAGATAGCTGAGGAAGGGTCCGTGCTGTTGAAGAACGACAACGGTTTCCTTCCACTGGACGGCGAGCCGAAATCGATCGCTCTGATCGGCGTTGAGTGGTTCGCTGGTGAGGCCAAGATGTCTCCGCGCTCTGTTCGGGACAACAACGAGAACGTCGTGACACCGTACACGGTCACTCCACAGGAGGGCCTAGAGAATGTCATCAAAGAACTTGGCTACGACACCGAAGTGACGTACAACGATGGCCGTGACCCGGAGGCTGCTGCCAAGCTGGCCGCTGAGTCCGACGTCGTGCTACTCATGATCGGCGATAACCCACATGAGACTGTGGATCGTAAGACACTCGGCTTCCCTGCCATCGACCTCGACACGAACCCGGACAGAGAGGACTGGGTTGAGCAGGAGCCGATGATCGATGCAGTCCTTAAGGCCAACGCTGAGAACACCGCTGTGGTACTGAAGACTTCCGGTACGGTGCTCATGCCGTGGTTGGATGAGGTCCCAGCTGTCCTTTCTGCGTGGTTCCCGGGCATGGAGGATGGCAATGCCGTCGCTAACCTGCTCTACGGTAAGGTCAATCCTTCCGGCAAGCTGCCGATGACGTTCGGTGCCACTGAGCGTGAGGCCGCATTCGCGACCGAGGAGCAGTACCCTGGAACCCGTCAAGACACTGGCAAGCCAGGTGGCCCGGGCCCGTACGGTAACGGTTCCGACCAACTAATTGCCAAGTACACAGAGGGCCTTGAGATGGGCTACCGCTGGTACGAGGCAAACAACGTGAAGCCGGTCTTCCCGTTTGGTTACGGCTTGTCGTACACTACTTTCGAATATGATGACCTTAAAGTGAAGAAGGTCCAAGGTAAAGGCTCGTTGTCCGGTATTGACGTGTCCTTCAAGATCAAGAACACAGGTGACGTTGCCGGTAAAGAAGCAGCACAGGTCTATCTGACCCTACCAAACGAGGCAGGGCAGCCGACTAAGCGCCTTGTTAACTTTGAGAAGGTTTACCTTGAGTCTGGTGAGAGCAAGCAGATGACTCTGCGTATTAACCATGCTGACTCAAACCACCCATTCTCCTATTTCATTCCGGAAGAACCGGACAACTTGGCGAATTGGGCTGACGGTCAGTGGGCAACTGTTGACGGAAAGTACCGCGTGCATGTCGGTGGTTCCTCAGCAGACACTCCGTTAGAAAAGGATGTCCCGTTGAACTTCAAACACAGCAAGGACAACAGCAAGGGGAACGGAAACAACGGAAACAACGGAAACAACGGAAACAACGGAAATAATGGTAACAATGGAAATAAAGGAAATAACGGGAATAACGGAAACAACAACTCCCAACGTTAGGCCTCTGGCCATGGGATGACGTCTGCGGCCTGGTAGGGGTCGTCAGGCATCCCGAATATAGTGAGCCCGCGGGCCTCGGCGTGAATCGCCGAGCTCGCGGGCTCACTGCTTTTCTCGACACCTCCATGGGCGACGAGAGGAACGAAAAGTGTCAAGGAAGGATGTGAAAAGTCTGATGAAGGGATTAGTTCGGGACAGTCGGCGCGGTAATCTAAGTACTTATATATTCTAACTAGATTATATAAGTAATACGCTTAAGGCTATTTATTGTTTATATACTGATTAGTATTAGTATAAAACTATATTATTTTAGACCGCTGAAGAGCGGTCAATCACCCTATTGGCTTGTCATAGCTTAGGGTAATTTTTTTATCCATTTAATGATAAGTTTGTTTTTACTTTTTCGCTTGTCTAGGTTTTAGTCTTCTTGCGAACATTTACGTCTTCGGTCTCCTAAAGAGCACATCATAGGGCAGGGGTTACCTAAGTTGCCTATATCCTCTTACGACACTCCTTCCATTGGGGTTTTCAAATTATACTGAACTGTCTTGTAAATATAGGTTGTTTAAATTGCAAGTGTTTCAATTAGGGCTTTCCGTCATGGATATGAATGGTATGCTTCCTGAGCATTTTCTGGGAAAAATGTCATAATGGCTGCCCGAATACGTAAAAATGAAAAAGAGTAGATGCATAAAAAGAGGGAGATGGGGAAATGGAGAAGGCGAAGGTGCAAATGGAAATTGAACAATTTTTCAAGAAAAGAGTAGAAAAAGACCCCAAAATTCAAAATGCTTATTTGCGTGTTCATTCAGAGAAGCATGGGGTTGATTTCAAAATGGCTGCTGGAGAAGAAGCTATCCACCCCGAACAACCATTTTATATTGCTAGTATTAGTAAACTGTTTACGTCCGTATTGTTTGGACAGTTAGTCGAACAGGGGCAGTGTTCATACGAGGACAAAATTTCAAAGTATTTGGATGCTGAAATATTAACGAATCTGCATATTTACAAAGAGAAGGATTATTCAAACGAAATCAAAATCAAACATTTATTAAATAATACCTCTGGCCTAAATGATTTCGTAGAGGATAAGCCGGTAACAGGAAAGTCAATGCCTGACTTGCTTGTTGAAGAACCAAATCGAATATGGACTCCGCTTGAAGTGATCAATTGGGCGAAGGAGAACATGGAAAACCATTTTCATCCAGGAGGAGGATTCCATTATTCCGATACGGGATATCATCTATTGGGATTTATTTTACAAATCGGCTTATGTACATGAAGAAAAAGGAAGATCAATTTATTATTGATCGGGAAAAAGAAGCCGGGCGTCTCAATCCAATCGAATATGAAAGCCTGCCAAAAACAGAAGTGCTCATCCCTTCTCCCTTTGGTTATCCTCTTAAAACTGTGATTGCAGAACCCTTTCCAAACAATCGCTTCGTCATCATTGCACATGGAGTAACAGAAAATAAGATGAATTCCATTAAATATATGAATCTGTTTTTGGAGCGCGGATTTAACACGGTTATTTACGATCACCGCAGGCATGGAGAGTCTGGTGGAAAAACGACTAGCTTCGGTCATTATGAAAAATTTGATTTAAAGGCAATTGTTGATTGGCTCCGTGAAGAAAAAGGATCTGATATTTTGCTCGGTATCCACGGGGAATCGATGGGAGCGGCAACGATGCTGTTATATGCGGGCAGTTTAGAGGATGGAGCGGATTTTTATATTGCCGACTGTCCATTTTCCGATTTTAAACAATTGCTCGCACACCGATTAAATTCAGATATGAAACTACCTGCCTCTGTCATCCTACCCATTGCCGATTTGTTTTTACGATTGCGGCAAAAATATGCCATTAAACAGGTGTCTCCCATCTCAGTGATTGGCAACATTCAAAAGCCCGTTTTATTTATTCACAGTGAAAAAGATGACTTTATTCTGCCTTATATGACCAAGGATTTATATGAACGGAAAAAGGGGCCCAAACAGCTTTACATGGCTCCAAATGGCATTCATGCTCAGTCATTAAATGAAAATCGAGAGGACTATGAAAAAGCCATAGACGAGTTTTTAAATGATTTTGTTTTCTTCAAATCCCAACAGAAGGCCTGATTCCCTTAGGCCTTTTTTATTCGGGCATGATCTAGTTTTTTAATATTCCTCTCGCCGTCTCATAATCTCCTAATTTTATATAGTACCGTCCTCCTTCTTTTTCAAAGATAGGAACATTTTCAAGCTTTCCATTTTCCCCGAATACGAACACTGATTGAATATCCTCATGTTCAATCTTTCCATAAATAACTGGAAGGCGGTTTTCCAATATCCCCCTATGATCATATTCGTAAAAAACATCCTTATAGACAGTCATCCAGTCGTTTTCATCATGCTCCCAATGATTATGCCCCGCGTTTTCCCATCCATCCCGATCATTTCCTTTTAAAAATGCTACTGTTACGGCGTCAATCGTTTCTTCGCTGATCTTCTGTTTCGTTACATATAGAAGAATGATTCCATCCTTTACCTTTTCCTTATGAATGACTTCCTTCACATTAAATGGGATATCCTTTTCTATGACCCGATCCATTGTTGAACCTGAACAAGCTGCTAATATCAGGACCGCAAACAAAAGAGAAGCGATCCATTTAAGCTTCACTTTATCTTCCCCTCCGTTCCTCTGCGTCCTTATCATTTAATGAGAAAAGACTATAAAACATACTTACTTTTACTTATTTAGGTAAATATAACTAGAGGCTGTTCGGAAAGTCAGGTTTTTGACTTTCTGAACAGCCCCCTTTAGGTTTCATCAACTATCTTTGCGAACTCCTCAAGACTTGTTGAATACTTAATATAAATTCTCGGTAAAACATACAATTCATCTTTTATACCCTTTTCAGAAAATAATTCGGGAGTGGTTGAGAGTCCGTATAAATAGTATTTCTTTGTTTCCTCTATAACCTTGGCATTGAAATTTCCGTAAGGGTAAGAGAGAGCAATAACCGGTTTACCTGTTATTTTTTCAATTTTCTCCTTAGACTTTTGTAGTTCATATTCAAAATTTGTGATTTTCGTTAAATCAGGATGGGTGGCAGTATGAGATTGTATTGAAAAAAAGGGCGAATCAGCCATATTTTTCAAGTCTGATTGCGATAATCGATTGGCGCGGCCAATAAAGTCGGAAATAACAAAAATAGTTCCCGTTGGTTTAAACTGTTCATTTTTTAGTTTTTGAAAAATAGCCATTATATTTAAGTTGTTTTTGTATCCATCGTCAAAGGTAATGAAAATGGGTTTGTTCACTTTATGAATATCTTGCCACCGTTCAAAAGTTAATAATGTGTAGCCGTGATCTCGTAAATACATCATTTGCTTCTCAAAATTCTTTGGAGTTACATATAACTCTTTAGAGCCATGGCCGTGGTACTCGTCAATGGAATGGTAAATTAATATCGGTATTTTTTTATCCGCCAAGGTGTGTGATGGAATAAATAAGATAAGAAGACATAGAAAAAACATTGCAGTCTTTTTCAAAAAAATTCCTCGCTTTGTCTATTTTCTTATCTTTATTATTCCTGAAATTATTTTTTTTACCGGCCAATCTCAATCATTGCTAATTAAAAAAGGCTTTAGCAATTTCTATTAATCCTTCTTGTTCTTCTTTTTCCACAAAACTTGCTTCTCTCCATGAAGTGGAAATAGAGATTAAAAATTTCCGAGAGTTATCTTCTTTAATAAAGTAAATATTATGATATTCTTTACTATACAAAAAGTCTATTCCATCTTCTTTTATATTCGTGTACCCTACTAAGTTTTCTGTCGTGTGCATTTCTTCTTTAACAGGGCTTATTATCATTTGAATGCTTTGCCCTTCTTCTAAACTCATTACCTTGCTCTCATAGCTAAGGAATAATTGGGAAATATCAGATGTTAAAACACCATCCTTAGTGATATATTCCAAATTATTTTTTTTTGCTTCTTTATACATTTCATCAGCTAAATTCACATCACTTCTTGGAGTATCATAATACAGGGTTCCTGATATAAGTGCTAAATTATTATCTTGTAATTCATTCTTTAAATGAAGAAATCCCCTAATATCATCTGGAATTTGCGTTACACTTCTAATTTCCTCTTCATTATATAGCATCGTTAACCCTGACCCTCCAATTTCCTCGTAGCCTTCTACTGCTAAAAAGTATTTAAATTGGCCTTTCGGAATATCCTTCTTAATCTCAAAGCTCTCCCCTCCCTCCAAAACAATGCATCTAGTTCTTTTACGTATTCAACTAAAAAAGGTTTCATACTTGGCTAATTTTTTTATGAATATTTTGTCTCTTTACTAACTATTAAAAAAGACCGAAAGCGAATGCTCACGGTCTTTTATACAATGGTTTTGTTTTTTATGAAAGGTGTTGTTGTACAAGTTTATTTACAAGTGCTCCATCTGCTTTGCCTTTTACTTTCGGCATAATGGCAGCCATTACCTTACCCATCTCAGCTTTAGATTTTGCACCTATTTCAGCAACCGTTTCTTGTACGATCTTTGAAACCTCATCTTCAGAGAGCTGTTTAGGCATATATAGTTCGACATACTGAAGTTCAGTATGAATTTTTTCAACAAGATCTTCACGACCTGCTTTTTCAAATTCATGGAGGGAATCCTTGCGTTGTTTAACTTCGCGAGAAAGGACAGTAAGCTCTTGATCTTCGGATAAGTCTTGTCCATGCTTAATTGCTTCATTCTGCAAGGCAGCTTTAATCATCCGAATAACAGTTAGCTTATCTTTTTCTTTGTTCCTCATCGCTTGTTTCATATCCTCATTTAAACGTTCGAGAAGACTCATAATGGACACCCTCTCTTAATACTTACGTTTTCTTGCAGCCTCAGACTTTTTCTTACGTTTAATACTAGGTTTTTCGTAGAATTCGCGCTTTCTTGCTTCTTGTATAGTACCAGACTTAGATACAGTACGTTTAAAGCGACGAAGAGCATCTTCAAGCGATTCGTTTTTACGAACGACGGTTTTAGACATTCTCTTTCCCTCCCTCCGAGCACAACACACTTACACCAACATGGATTTTTCCATGTACTTTGCAATTATAATATAACCGTGAATCAAGGTCAACTGTTAATAGCCCCCTCAGAAGTGTTTTTCACAATGAAATTCAACAGCAGCATCGCTCCAATGTACATGCCATAAATTTTCCTGCTATTTTCGACATAAACCTTCATAGTACTAGTTGAAAAACCCTATTATTTAAAGAGTGCGGTCATAAAAAAGATAAAAAGGCATGTCCTAGGCTCAGTTGCCATACATATAGAGATAGGGGGTGGGAGCTTGACCCAGCTATTTTTATTTATTTTATTCATTGGACTTTTTATATACGGAATGACCTTGCTTCGATCAGGTCTATATAATTTATCTGGGGATTCTTTAAAAAATGTACTAACTAAATTAACAGCCACTCCTTGGAAAGGATTATTAGCGGGCATAGGCATAACTTGTATATTGCAGAGCAGCTCAGCGGTGATGATTATTATGATCGGGCTCATTTCTGCAAGGCTGCTTTCATTTCCTCAGTCGATTGGAATTATTTTAGGAACGAATATTGGAACAACGTTAACAACTGAATTAATTACATTTGATATTGAATCTTTCCTTATTCCTTTTGCCCTTTTAGGTGCTGTATTATTATTGATTGGGAACAGAAATGTAAGGAGTATTGGATTAATCTTACTAGGTATATCTGCAGTTTTTGCAGCGATGGGGGGATTCGAATATTTAGCAGGGCCATTAAGATCGATTGAATTTGTCAATCAACTATTAATTGAATTAAAAGGAAGTTACCTTTTAAGTATACTTGCTGGAACTATTATTACAGCAATCATTCAGTCCAGTACTGCGACTACAGGCATCATTATGGGCTTTCTATCTGGAGGAGCATTCGGGCTGGACACAGGAATAGCAATCATGCTTGGTTCCAATATTGGAACATGTGTCGATGCTTTTTTAGCATCATTATTGGGAGGAAAAGAGGCAAGGCTTTGCGCGTACGCTCATATTTGGCTAAATGTCATCGGAGTTGTGATTTTTTATCCATTTATCAGCTTCCTGACTTCCCTCGGTCTGCAATTAGCATCCGCACCAGATGTCCAGCTCGCACATATCGGTGTTATCTTTAACGTTATCACATCTTTAATGGTACTTCCATTTGCTACTCAATTTGGGAAAATAATCATTAGAATCCACGGACGTCATTAACTAACTGTCAACCCAAAAGAAAAAATGCCGGAGATCCGGCATTTTTTTAGTAGTCTGAATCGCTTGTTAATCCGTTAACGATTGCTGCTCCTGAGCTTGCTCCAATTCTTGTTGCTCCCGCTTGAATCATCTTCTGTGCATCCTCTGCACTTCTTACGCCGCCAGAAGCCTTGACACCGATGTTTGGACCCACTGTTTTTCTCATTAGAGCGATATCTTCAACAGTTGCTCCGCCAGTAGAGAAGCCTGTTGACGTTTTTACAAAGTCTGCTCCAGCTTTTACAGATATTTCACATGCTCTAACCTTTTCTTCTTCGGAAAGTAGAGAAGTTTCAATAATCACCTTTGTTAAAGCCTTTCCTTTTGCTGCATTCACTACAGCACGGATATCTCTTTCGACTAATTCATGATCTCCGCTTTTTAATGCTCCAATATTGATCACCATATCTACTTCAGTTGCACCGTTTTCAATTGCATTTTTAGTTTCAAATTCCTTTGTTTCGGGCGTTGAAGCACCTAAAGGAAAACCAATTACTGTGCAGACTTTTACATCTGTTCCGCTCAATAATTGACTTGAAAGCTTCACCCAAGCAGGATTTATGCACACTGATGCAAATTGATATTCTTTCGCTTCAGCACAAATTTTTTCAATTTGCTCCTTAGTTGCATCTGCTTTTAGTAATGTATGATCGATCATTCCAGCTACGTTTTTCGCCATTATAATGACTCCTTTCAAACTAACAAGTTGTACGTACCTCTTACATCATATCACTCATAAGAAAAAATTTCGAGTTGAATAATTATGAGCAGGTTTCATTTGCATAAATAACTTGTTTTATATTAATAAACTTATTATTCCAATTTAAAAGGGCATTATTTAGTTTATTAATTTTTATCATTTATTATTTGCTATTTTAAAATAAAGGAATGAGTAAAGAGCTAATCGCAATCGATTAGCTCTTTACATATTATCATTTAATTAGAATGTTTTATACTGCTGCTTCTTCTTCACAATTTTCCAGTTCATCTAATACTCGGACAAATTGTCCATCGTTATATGGGTATCCGGCTTTTGTGATTTTTACTTTCACAATTTTTCCGACCATTTCTTCAGTTGCTTGGAAAACAACTTTAAGATAATTATCAGTATAGCCGACATATAGTCCGCCTTCCTGCTGTTCCTTGAATTCTTCCTCAGGAATGACTTCCAGAACCTCTCCCTCAAATTGGGATGCGTATTCTTTTGCAAGCTGGTCAGATAAAGAAATTAAGCGATGAACACGTTCATTCTTCACTTCTTCGTCTATTTGATCTTCCATTCTGGCTGCTGGCGTTCCTGTTCGTTTAGAGTAAGGGAAAACATGCAGCTCTGAGAATTTATGTTCTTTAATAAAATTATACGTTTCCATAAATTCCTCTTCTGTTTCACCTGGGAAGCCGACAATGACATCAGAAGTAACTGCTAAACCTGGGAGAGCTTCTTTTAAGCGATCTAGACGTTCGCCGAAGAACTCCATTGTATATTTTCTGCGCATTCTTTTTAGAACCGTATTTGACCCTGACTGCAGCGGGATATGAAGATGTCTTACGATCATGTTAGATTGATTAATAACCTCAATAACTTCGTCCGTAATCTGGCTTGCTTCTATAGAGGAGATTCTGATTCGCTTTAATCCCTTTACTTGTGCTTCTAAATCACGAAGGAGCATTGCCAAGTTATAATCTTTCATGTCCTCTCCGTAGCCGCCTGTATGAATACCTGTTAAGACAATTTCTTTATAGCCAGCATCCACTAATTGCTGTGCCTGGCGAATAACTTCTTGCGGGTCTCTTGAACGCATTAATCCGCGTGCCCAAGGAATGATACAAAATGTGCAGAAGTTATTACAGCCTTCTTGTATTTTAAGGGAAGCACGTGTACGATCTGTAAAAGCAGGCACATCAAGCTCTTCATATACGCGGCTTTTCATAATATTGCCTACCCCGTTAATCGGCTGGCGTTCTTGCTTGTATTGAGCGATATAATCTAGCATTTTCACGCGATCCTGCGTTCCTACTACGATATCAACCCCTGGGATGGCCATAATTTCTGCTGGAGAGGTTTGGGCATAACAGCCTGTCACACAAATAACCGCATCCGGGTTTTTTCGAATCGCTCTACGGATAACCTGACGGCTTTTCTTATCTCCGGTATTCGTAACCGTACAAGTATTAATGACATAAACATCGGACATTGATTCAAAATCGACCCGATCATATCCTGTTTCTTTAAATAATTGCCAAATGGCCTCTGTTTCATAATGATTCACTTTACAGCCAAGTGTATGAAATGCAACTGTAGGCATATTTTTTCACTCCATTAGTTCAAAATGATAGGAAACAGCTGATAGTGCATAAAGCGGTGCCGTTTCCGTTCTTAATATCCGTGGACCTAACCCGCAAGCCTGAAAACCGTTTTCTTTTAATAAAGAGACTTCCTGCTCAGTTAATCCGCCCTCAGGTCCAAATACGATCATAAGTGATTGGCCATGTTGAATGTTAGCCATGGTTTTATATAGTTGAGATTTCTCTCCTTGCTTCGCTTCTTCTTCAAAAGCAATCAGCTTATAGTCATACTTCTCGCTTGCTTTAATTAAAGCTTTCATATTTTGAGGAGCCATGACTTCAGGTAAAATGGTTCGATGAGACTGCTCAGCCGCTTCTTTGGCAATTTTCTGCCACCGTTCGACTTTCTTTGCGCCCTTTTTCTCATCCCATTTTACTACTGAGCGTGCTGAAATAAAAGGGATAAATCGATATGCTCCAAGTTCAGTTCCCTTTTGGATAATCCATTCCAGCTTATCCCCTTTAGGCAATCCGCTCACAATTGTTATATAGATCGGCAATTCAGGGGACCCTTCTTCCCATTTTACAACTTCTGCAATCACTTTTTCAGCGGTAATTTCTACAATTGAGCAAACAGCACTTTTTTT
>NZ_JBALOZ010000156.1:0-20396 GCF_036965125.1 Bacillus sp. JJ1503 | reverse complement strand
AGCGCTAGGTTTTCATTTAATTATATTGAAGAGCTATTTAAAAAGATTAAAGCAACATAAAGTCATTTTTATAAACCCATTCTAAAACTCTATCCCCTAATCTGCTTCCTAAACTGAAAAAGGCTCGTACCGAGTTCGTTCAACGCAATTGCTGCTAAGATAATAGCCGTGCCTAACCACTGAAGCGGTGTTATCGTTTCTGATAAAATAATGCTTGCTGATAGGATGGCGATCGGTAATTCAATGGATGTTAGTATATTGGCGATGCCTCCCGAAATTAAAGGCGCGCCCATCGCGAAAAATAGTGGAGGAAGGACAGCTCCAAATAACGAAACTCCAACAGCACTGGTTATTAAGTTTGCCTCCAATGGCAGTACAGATGGAATTTCACGCATGAAAATGACAAGAACTAAGATTGTTGATCCTGTTGCCATCAATGAGGTCCGAGTCCATGGATCCACATTTACAGCGACCTTTCCACTGAAAAAAATAAATCCCGCATAAGTAAATGCAGATAGAATACCAAAAAGGATACCTTTGAAAGGCAGACCCTGTATGTCCCCATTTAATACATTCGAAGCAAAAAAGACTCCTACTAATATTAAAATGATAGACAATATGGTTACAGGTGCAGGTTTTATTTTGCTGAAAATCCATTCTAACATGATTCCTATCCAAACGAATTGAAACATTAAAATGATGGCCAATGAGGCAGGCAAATATTGCATGGCCCCATAATAAAAAATACTTGTTAATCCGGTAAAACAACCGGTCATCATTATTTGAGGAATATTCTTTTTAGTAAGCCCTTTAAAACTAGCACGTTTTATTAGAGTAAAAGACCATAGTAAAATGGAGGAAATTAACATTTGAACGATATTAATTTGGCCAAGTGTATAGCCGAAGCTAAACCCCAATTTAGCAAATACCGGTGTAAACCCAAAAAAAGCAGCACCTATTAACACAAATAAAATACCTTTATTTAATTTCATTGCGAGACCTCCTTGGTGCTGAAATATTACTATACTATTATAGCATAAATAGAGGATTGGCTATCCCAATCCATAGGGTGTGAAGATCTTTAAGGAAACTATTATCTATTAAAACAAGCAAAATCGGATGGTGCCAGTACACCACCCGAAGTCCAAAGCAAAAAAATAACCCCTCTGAAAAAGGGTCTTTAGAAAAGGGCATAGGTTAACCCAAATCATTTTATGTTCTGATAGGACTTATCCAGAGCCCCTATAAATCAGAGCGATTTTTTTACAACCAAAGAAATAAATGAAAGTGTACAAATGAAGGCAAATCCAATGAGGAGCCAAAATGCGGCATCAAATGAGCCTTTAGATCCTTCAACGATGAATCCAATGGCAATAGGTGTGACAAAGCCTGCAAGCTGCCCGCCAAAACTAACAAATCCCATTGTTGACCCGACAATTTGTGTAGGCACAGTCTTTAGAACACTTGTTGGAAGAAAGATAATGATAAACGCACCAAAAATCATGATAATAGTTTGATAAACCATGAATTCAGTGACACTGCTTGCATTAAACATAAGATATAGCAAAATTCCAACAAAGGCTGCGCTAATGATGCCGTAAATATATTCTTTTCCCTTTGGTAATTTATCTAAAATATAACCTGCCCCAAATGTTCCGATAATGGCTGCCAATCCAGGAATGGCAGCAATCCAGCCCAATTCAAGCAGTTCTAATCCTCGAATGTTTACGAGATAGGTGGGCATCCATGATAAAAGCCCCCAATTAATAGCATTTACACTAAACGAAGCAATAAACAAGCTCCAAACAAAAGGGTATTTTAAAAGCTGAAGTAAGGATTTTGGCTGTTGAATGTTTAATTCTTCTTTGACATTCTCTTCTACTGATTTAGGATCTTTTATGTAGAACCAAAAAATGATTGCTAAAACAACACCTATTACACCTATGATCCAAAACATTGCACGCCACCCAATGGTCGCCATCATCGTTGTTGCAAATATCGGTGTCAAAATCCCTAAAAAGGCCCCTGATGAAAGAACAATGGCCATCGCTCTTCCTCGTTCCGATAACGGAAAAGTTTGGGCGATAAGCTTTGATCCAGCTGGCATATAGCCCCCTTCTCCAATACCGAAAAAAAAGCGAATCATTAATATGGAAGTTAACGACCAAGCTGCCCCCGTTAAGGCAGTAAAGATGGACCACATGATGATGGCAGTGATCAAAACTTTCCTTGAACCAAAACGATCGGCTAACCAGCCTCCAGGAATTTGCATAAGGGCATAACCTGCAAAAAAACTGCTAAGCAAGAATCCTGTTGAAGTTGCACTAAGCTGCAAATCTTTCGTAATGGAAATGACAGCATAGTTCATCACAAATCTATCTAAATTTCCAAGCGACCATCCAGCAAATAATAAGGCTAATATGAAATGCTTTTCTTCCCATGCTTTAAATTTCGCCAAAATTCTCTCCCCAGTCATTTAGAATTGGGTGCTGATCTTATTTCTTCATTTATAAAAAGTGTGATTGCTTTATGACGGACAGGTTTCCGTCATATTCTGCCTGAGCTGTCCGTAATCGTCCCTATGACAGCCCAGTCTCCGCCGTTATTGCCTCAAATTTAAGGTTAATAAGACGACCCCTAGGAAAAAAGTCTAGTATTATATATATTTTATAATTGGTGTATTAGCACATAAAAAAGAAAGTCACTATACTATCATTCAGATAGCACAGTGACTTTCAAAAATATCAGATTATCATTAATTCCGAATCAAATAATCAAATGCTCCCAAGGATGCATTCGCACCGGAACCCATTGAAATAATGATCTGCTTATATGGACTGTTCGTACAGTCCCCTGCAGCAAACACGCCAGGGATGTTCGTTGCGCCACGATTGTCGACAACGATTTCACCGATTCTAGTTTGTTCAATGGTTTCACCTAACCAGTCTGTATTTGGCACAAGACCGATTTGAACAAATACTCCCGCCAATTCAATATGCTTCTCTTCTTCAGAGTCACGATCAACGTAAGTAATTCCGTTTACCTTATCAGTGCCGGTAATTTCTTTCGTTTGAACATTCTTCAAGACTGTGACATTCGATAAGCTGTTAAGACGGTCTTGGAGTACTGAATCTGCTTTAAGTTCTGGATTAAATTCAAGAACGGTTACATGTTCGACAATTCCTGCTAGGTCGATGGCAGCCTCAACGCCGGAGTTACCGCCGCCAATAACAGCGACTTTTTTCCCTGCAAATAATGGGCCATCACAATGCGGGCAGTACGCCACACCTTTATTCTTAAACTCAGCCTCACCAGGTACGCCGATATTGCGCCAGCGAGCACCTGTTGAAAGGATAACGGTTTTGCTCTTTAGAACCGCGCCGTTTTCCAGTTCAACTTCAATAAGGTCTTTCTTTTCTAAACGCTTAGCACGCTGTAAGTTCATCACATCGATGTCATACTCTTTCACATGCTCTTCAAGGCTTGCGGCGAGTTTAGGACCTTCCGTGGACTTTACACTGATAAAGTTTTCGATGCTAAGCGTGTCCATAATCTGACCGCCAAAGCGTTCAGCAACAATACCCGTGCGAATGCCTTTACGTGCTGCATAGATGGCCGCACTTGCACCTGCTGGTCCGCCTCCCACAACAAGGACATCGAATGGATCTTTATCAGCAAACTCGGACGCATCTGGGCCGCTTCCCATTTTGGCAAGGATTTCTTCGAGTGACATACGGCCGCCGCCGAATTCTTCCCCATTAAGGTATACGGTGGGTACAGCCAGAATGTCTTTGCTTTCTACTTCTTCTTTATATGCAGCCCCATCGATCATAGTATGTGAAATATTAGGGTTAAGAACGCTCATCACGTTTAATGCTTGTACTACATCAGGGCAGTTGTGACAACTTAAGCTGATGTATGATTCAAAGCGATATTCGCCCTTAATGCTTTTCACTTGATCAATGACTTTCTGATCGACCTTCGGAGCTCTTCCACTTACCTGAAGCAGAGCTAACACTAATGAAGTAAATTCATGGCCAAGAGGGACACCAGCAAAAGTTACTCCGGTGTCTTCGCCGATACGATTCACACTAAAGCTCGGTGTTCTTTGTAATTCTGTGTTCTCAACTTTTATTTTCTGTGACATAGTGGCTAATTCATCAACTAAAGCCAGCATATCGCGAGAAACTTCATCAGATCCCGCACTTACTTTGAGAAGCACTTCGCCCTCCATCAATTGAAGATATTGGGCTAATTGTGCTTTTATATCTGCATCAAGTATCATGGATGACACTCCTTAAATTTTCCCTACAAGATCAAGGCTTGGCTTAAGTGTAGAAGCACCTTCTTGCCATTTTGCCGGGCAAACTTCACCTGGGTTGTTACGCACGTATTGTGCTGCCTTAATTTTATTTACAAGAATACTTGCATCACGGCCGATGCCGCCTGCGTTAATTTCAAGTGCTTGAACAACACCGTCTGGATCAATGATGAAAGTACCGCGATCTGCAAGACCTTCTTCTTCGATTAGCACATCGAAGTTGCGAGAAATTTGTTGTGAAGGGTCGCCAATCATCACATATTTGATTTTATTAATAGTTTCTGAATGATCATGCCATGCTTTATGTGTAAAGTGTGTATCTGTTGAAACAGAGAAAACTTCCACTCCAAGACCTTTTAGAGTAGCATATTCGTTTTGAAGGTCCTCAAGCTCAGTTGGGCAAACGAAAGTAAAGTCAGCTGGATAGAAGCAAACAACACTCCATTGTCCTTTCATGCTTTGTTCAGTAACCTCAATAAACTCGCCGCTGCCTGCATCATAAGCTTGTGCTTTGAATGGTAGAATTTCTTTTCCGATTAGAGACATATTAAATCTTCCTCCTATATATGTTTTTAAATCTTAGATAGTTTGGGCATAAAGCCATAATTTTAAAAGGAAAAAATGATTAATATTTTTTTTAATCATCATTCCTTAATTAAAATAATTCTAATACAACACTCATTATTATATAGAATTTACTTTTTGTCAACAATTATACTTAACTTTTTTTAAATACGTTGCGATACATACGGAAGTCATTGGAATGAGGGGTCCAGTCTTATCTTGTAATGAAGGGATTTACTTTGATTTTGCATCGGAATTTATTTTTTCAATTACTATTGTTAGTTATCAATTAACCAATGTTTTCGGAAATTAGATGACTACACAAAAAGAACGACTCAGGAGTTTTACATGTCTTTCATATGTTGCAATTTGGTTGCACAAGACATTTTGAATGTGTATTTGCAACGCAATCGTATATTTTATTTGAAAAAAAGAGTCATGCTAAGGTGAAAAAAGGGGCTAATTAGGCACTGTTTTGAATTGGCACGGATATTGCAATGTACATGTTTAGGATTGGGTTCAATTTTATTTTAGAAGGAAGGTGCAAATTCATGAGAAAGCAAATTACGATGACAGAAGTGGTGACGAGGGATGGTTTTCAAATTGAACCTGGATTTATTGAAACGGAATATAAAATTTCACTGATTAGGCGATTAATGGAGGCTGGTGTAAAGCGATTTGAAGTAACTTCATTTGTTCATCCTAAATATGTGCCTCAGATGAGTGATGCGGAAGATGTTATGCAAGGATTGTCTGATCGGCCTAGTGATGTTGTATTTTGTACACTGGCGCTAAATGAGAAAGGGGTAGATAGAGCGATTGCTGCAGGCACTGATGAGATCAATTTTACTTTTTCGGTTAGTGAAACACACAATCGTAAGAATAGTCGCCGGTCTGTATCTGAAAGCTTGGAAAATATCCGGTTTTTAATTAGGAGAGCAGAAGAAGAGAGGATACCTATTAATGTAGGGATTGCTACTAGTTTCGGCTGCCCATTCGAAGGGTTCTATAAGCCGGAGCGAGTGCTCCCTCTCATTGAACGGTTAACAGATTGGGGAATAAATTCAATTATGTTAGCGGATACAACAGGAATGGCTCACCCTTTGCAAGTAAGAGAAACTTGTCAAAAGGTCCTTGAACAATTCCCTGATGTAACCCTTCAACTGCATCTTCATGATACAAGAGGAATGGGAGCGGCTAATGTAATGGCAGGCTTAGAGGCGGGAGTCACACGTTTTGATAGTTCCCTTGCTGGCATCGGTGGTTGTCCGTTTGCCCCAGGAGCTTCGGGAAATATTTGTACGGAAGATATTGTGCATATGCTTGATTTGATGGGTTATGAAACAGAAATGAACATTGATCAATTAATTACTATAGCTAAGGAGCTGGAAGGAAAGCTAGGAAAAACTCTTCCAGGCCAGATCATGAAGGCGGGGAAAAGCTCGGATCTTCATTCAAAAGAATGGCAGCCTGCAAGATAAATAAGTGCAAGTGTCGGTAAATCCTTTTGTTGATAGTTAAAAATCACTATATTGTTTTTCGATGTCTTTTAAAGAAGGTTCTGAAAATAAAATACAGAATATTTAAACTTATTTAATTATTATAATAGCATTCTTGGCGTCTAGACATGTAAGTTTATCTAAAACTATGCTCTAAAAATTGGAGGGGTTAGGTTTATGAAGAGATTCCTTTTTTCATTAGTTTTATTAGTGTCTATCATACTTGCAACAGCATGTAGTAGTGGGGAGACGAAAACATCCTCAGGGGAAAAAGCAAAGGAAAAAGTGATTATTGCTGAGGGGAATACTGGATTTATGCTTACACCCATTTATGTTGCTAAGGAACAAGGCTTCTTTGATGAAGAGGGCCTAGAAGTTGAGGAGGTTTCAGTGAGCGGAGGGTCAAAGGCGCTGTCGGCTGTTATTGGTGGTGGGGCACATATCGGAACTGTTGCCCTAGTCGATATCATGAAAGCGATTGATAGCGGTCAAAATGTGAAAGTATTCGGGGCGTTGTTTAATCAGGTGGGAACAAATATTGTGATGAATAATGATATTGCCACTGAAAATGGCATTAGTGAAACTTCATCGATGGCAGATAAAATTAAGGCGTTAAAAGGACTGAAAATTGGAATTAGCTCACCAGGAAGCGGTTCTGATCATATTATCCGAATGCTATTAGAGTCAGAGGGAATCAATCCGGATCGGGATTCTGAATTAATACCTCTCGGACAAGGGGATGCTCAGCTTGCAGCTTTCCAAAAAAATGAAATTGATGCGTTTGTCTATGCTTCCCCGACAACTGATATGGCAACCACTCTCAATGGGATGATTCTTTTCAATTTCAGTAAGGGAGAGGTTGAAGAATACGCTGGAATGGCTTATTTAACCCTTGTGGCAAAAGAAGATGATCTGAAAAAGAATAAAGAGGTCTACCAAAAAGTAGCCAATGCGATGGCGAAAGCCGGTAAATTTATTGAAACAGAAAAAGAAGCAACAAAAGAAATATTGAAAAAGCATATACAAGGGATCGACCCCGAAGTGTTTGATATTGCATTTGAGAACAATTATCCTGCCTTTGCTAAATCACCTGTCATAACAACAGATAGTTTTAATAAAAATATTAAGTTCGGTGGAATTGATCTTCCTTTTGATAAAGTGGTAGACAATGAGTTTGCAGAAAAAGCGAAATAAGTTCAAGGAGGTACAAAATGATAGAGTTTACGAATGTTTCGAAGTACTTTGAACGGGATGGAAAACGCGTTCTTGCTGCAAAGGATATTAATCTTGAAATCAATCAAGGGGAGTTCTTAACTGTTATTGGTCCCAGTGGATGTGGAAAATCAACAGTTCTTAATATGTGTGCAGGATTAATGAAACCAAGCTTTGGTGAAGTAAAGTATAAAAAACAACTTGTAAATGGGATTAATACAAGTGTGGGCTATATGACGCAGAAGGATAATCTTTTACCTTGGCGAACAGTTAGAGGGAATATTGAAATTGGGCTTGAAATCAGGGGAATTGGCAAAAAGGATCGTGAAAGGGAAAGTGCAGCATTCATTGAGATGGTCGGATTGAAAGGATTTGAAAACCATTATCCGCAGGAATTATCAGGTGGAATGAGACGGCGTGTTAGTTTGGCTAAAATGCTCGTCTATAATCCGGAAACCCTTTTACTAGATGAACCTTTTGGCGCATTAGATGCCCAGCTTCGATTAATTCTCCAAGATAAGCTGCTCAACATTTGGCAGGAAACAGGTAAAACCATCATATTTGTTACTCATGATTTAGATGAAGCTGTTTTGTTAGGAGAGCGTGTTGCTGTATTCAGCAAGCGTCCAGGGACAATAAAAAAAGTGGAGGAAGTGAATCTCCCGAAGAAGCGCGATGTATTTAACCTGCGTATGACTGACGAATTTAGGAAAGTGCATGCGAATCTATGGCAATCCTTAAGAGAAGAGTTTGTGGAGGAGGTAAATGCAGTATGACCTCTCAAACAAATGCAACAACTAGTAAGGAGAACGTGCAAGTTTTATTTAACGCCGAGGAGCCCATTCGTACATCCTCCATTTTTAGTAAAAAGCTAAAGATACAGGGCATTCGAGTAGCTTTTCTCCTATGTTTCTTAACTCTTTGGGAGTCAGCTGCAGGGCGCCTAATTGATAAATTCTGGATCAGCTCCCCAAGTGATATTGTGAATACTTTACACAAGTGGGCAACTTCAGGTGATTTATTCTTCCATCTTGGGATCACGCTGCAAGAAACATTTATTGGATTTTTCATAGGGGCTTTAGCAGGCTGTGTCGTAGGATTTGTTTTGGGACGGTGGTCTTTTGCAGCGCAAGTCATGGATCCTTTTATTACCGCCATTTATAGTTTGCCAAAGGTAGCCCTAGCACCCTTATTTATATTGTGGTTTGGGATCGGAATAGAAATGAAAATTCTCTTCGCAGCAATGATTGTTTTCTTTCTTGTATTTTTTAATACATTTGCCGGTGTCAAGGATGTAGATGAAGACCTATTGGATAATATTCGCTTAATGGGAGCTTCTGAAAAGCAGATTGTAACAAAGGTGATCATTCCTTCTGCTCTTACTTGGGTTTTCGTTGGTTTAAAGTTATCTGTCCCATATGCATTAATTGGTGCGGTCGTTGGAGAAATCACAGCTTCCAATAAAGGGATTGGATTTTTAATTCAATATTCTGCTGGAAATTTTGATACAGCAGGCACATTTGCAGCTCTTGTCATACTAATGATTGTTTCGATAAGTTTAAATGGAGTACTTATGCTCCTAGAGTCGCGATTGCTTCGTTGGAAAAAAACAAATTCAAGGTAACAAGATCATAATTTGTTAACCAAGGCTGTCACCATTTTATTGTGACGGCTTTTTTTCTGTTCAATAAAGGACGGACTCTTGTCTGTTTACTGCGAAGTAATCTATACTTGTCTTATATTATAAAATTCAAATAAATCAAATTATTTAAATATTAATAATCAAATTTCAGGAGGTTATAATGGATGAAAAACTAGAAAAACAAATTCAATTTTATCGGAAAATAGTTGAGTTGACCCATGCGGGTATATGCGGGATTGATAATGAAGGACGTATCATGATCTACAATCAGGCTGCAGCTGACTTCCTTGGTGTTCCAATTGATGAGGCTATTGGAAAAATGGTAACGGACGTTAACCCAAAGCAGCCAGGGATCACGCGTGTGCTGACCGAGCAAAGTGTTCAGCATGATCAACTGCGTAAAGTTGGACAAAGAACTGCGGTCATCAACCGATCCCCTATTTACTATGAAGGCAATCTGATAGGTGCGATTTCAAGTGTACAAGATATTACGGAATTACAGCAATACGAAGAAAAAATTCGCCGTCAAGTTAATAATCAAGGATTAAAAGCGAAATGGACACTTGAAAACATTGTTGCTAAATCAAAAGTCATGCAAAGACTTATTGAGCTTGCCAAAAAGTATGCTGCAGTTGATTCAACTTTGCTTTTACAAGGAGAATCGGGGACAGGTAAAGAGATGCTTGCTCAAGGAATTCATATGGTAAGCAGCCGGAAGCAAGGCCCATTTGTCGCTTTGAATTGTGCTGCTTTACCTGAAACTCTACTGGAAAGTGAATTATTTGGATATGAAGATGGGGCATTCACAGGCGCCAGAAAAGGTGGGAAGCCCGGACTTTTTGAGCTTGCTCACCGCGGAACGATATTTTTAGACGAAATAGGGGAATTGCCAATTCTTCTCCAAGCCAGATTGCTTCGTGTTTTACAAGAACGAGAAGTCATGCGTGTAGGCGGCAATAAGGTGATCCCGGTAGACGTAAGAATTATTGCAGCAACCAACCGTGATTTAGTTCAACAAATGCACGAGGGATTGTTTAGAGAGGATCTTTATTTTCGACTAGCTGTATTAGTCTTAAGAATTCCGCCCTTACGGAAAAGGGGAGAAGATATACCTTATCTGATTGAAGCATTTTTACGAGAGTGGAAGAAAACAAATCATTACAGTTTTACTGATGAAGAAATTTATAAGCTGCAAAACTATTCATGGCCCGGAAATGTTCGAGAGCTCCGCAATCTTATGGAAAGGGCGTTTGTGTTATTAGAAGCAGGTGAACCACTTGATATTTTCAGTCCAGATGTATGGATTTCTACTGAACAAAGACAAGCCAATAAGGCAGATAGCGATGTGCCAGTGATGGCGAAGAAAGAAGAGAATGAGGAGGATAGGATTACTCGAATACTGGAAGAGGAGAAAGGGAATATCGGACAGGCTGCTAGTCGATTAGGTATGCATCGTTCAACCCTATGGAGAAAAATGAAAAAGATTCAATCCAATAAATAACTCTCGATTTTATGAGCTGACTTTGTCAATGGATCAACTGTATATAAAAATTTCACTCTCCTACTATTTGTAGGAGTTTTTTGTTGCGTAAAAGTTGCTTAATGTTGCATGCAACAAAGGGCAGGTAGATTCTTAGTTGCAAAGAGAAACGATTACAGATTAACGTACAGTAAAACCCTTGCTAGTTAATGATTTACAGGATTTGAAGTATGTATTTTTATTGGCACGGAATTTGNNGTGCATTTGTAGCTGGGCCTTTCGCTTCAAGGCTTCTTGGAGAGTTTGGGGCTGAAATTATTAAAGTGGAATCTCTTGAAGGGGACCAACTCCGGCAATGGGGGCTCCATGCGCCAGGTCAAGACTCTTATTGGAGTATGGTACAAACGCGGAATAAACGATCAATCTCCGTTAATTTACGTTCGATAGAAGGTCAAGATATTGTTAGAGAGTTAATTTCGGAAGCAGATGTTGTCCTTGAAAACTTCAAACCAGGAACACTTGCGAAATGGCGTTTATCCCATGAAGATATGAAAGCTATTAATCCGAAACTGATCATTACGAGTATATCAGGTTTTGGTCAAACAGGTCCTTATCGGGATTTGCCTGGATTTGGAAATATCGCAGAATCTATGGGAGGGATTCGTTATGTAACAGGCTACCCTGACCGACCGCCAGTAAGGGTAGGTCTTCCGATTGGTGATACGGTAGCGGCTCTTTATGCGGTTATTGGAACTCTTTTTTCCTTGTATTATCGAGATGCGCAAAATGGGGAGAAAGGTCAGGTTGTGGATGTAGCACTCTATGAATCTGTTTTTAGTTTCTTAGAAGGGATGGTTCCTGAGTATGCTCATATGAACAAAATACGGGAAAGAACAGGAAATCAACATGTCTCAACAGCCCCTTCAAATGTGTATCCAACAAAGGACGGTAAATGGGTGGCCATTGGTGCGAATAGTGATTCGTTATTTAACCGTTTGACAAGAGTGATGGGGCGCGTTGATTTGGAGCAGGATCCACTTCTTCAGGACAATAAAGGACGTGTGAAAGAAGCTGATCGTTTAGATGAAGAAATTGCATTATGGACACAGCAATATAATTTGTCAGATGTGATGGATCAATTAAATGCTGGTTCAATCCCAGCAGGTCCTATTTACAATATAGAGGATATCTTGGCCGATCCCCATTATCAAGAACGAGACATGTTCCTTACTGTGCCTGATGAACGAATAGGGGATATTGTCATGCCGGGCATTGTTCCGAAACTAAGTGAAACCCCAGGTGAAGTTCATTGGGCGGGTCCTAATTGCGGGGCACATACCGAAGAGATTCTTAGTGACTTGGGTTATACGGAGGAGCAAATTGAATCATGGGTAGAAAAAGGGATCATTAAAACAGCAGCCACAGTTGAAAAAACCATTTAATTTTTTGTGCAATAATAAGCTAAAGCTGTCCGGAAAGTCATTTTTCATGACTTACTGGACAGCTTTTTTCATCTTTTTTTCTAAAATTGTAGCAAATGAGCAATTATTTTTTACAATCCGCCAGGAGTTCTTACACTTATCGGAATGTTTTCATAATCTTCTGGATTTATTTGATGGACAGATCCATCTGCCACGCCGTTAATAATGCCCATAAGGCCGGTTTCGACCGTTTTAACGAGCTGGCCTTTCTTCTTTTGCCCGAAGTTTTGTGTTTGGCCGCTTACTTCAAATAGGACTGTTCCACTTCCATTTAAAGCAAATGAACCTAGAGCAGTACCAGGCAGGTCAATTTTTTGATCATATAATGAAATATTGGTAAAGACCGAATTTCCTTTTGCTTGTAAGGCATTATAGACTGCTAAATTCAATTGGCGTGAGAAGTCATAATTGAAGTTATCCGCGTAAGCAGCATATTTTTCTCCGCCAGGACTGTTTGGATTCGTAACGAACTTGCCTGAAATGGACATTGTTACTCGATCATCCGTCCCCTCTACATAAGGGAATCCTTGGTGGTGGAGATCAACGAATACATCCACATTTCCAAACTCCGCCTTCAAGTCTTTGTATACATCTCTTACCGTTTGTGCTTCCGGTGTAATAAACCAGCCGTATTTATTAGATGCTCCTGGGAAATCCTCTGCCTTAGGAACATAGTTCAGGTCCGGGTTGAAATCACGATTCACGTCAAAGCCAGGGTTCTTATCATAATTCCAGCTTCCTGGAGTAGAATAATAGTTCCACGCAGGCTTCACACTTGCAAGCTGAGGAAATTTAGCAACGACCTCTGACCAATCCATATCATTCGCACGGCGGCTCAGCTCAGAACCATCCACATTCATCATCGGAATGACAACAATGGTAAGCTCATCTAAGATTTTCTTCGCTTCTTGCGAATTGCTGGATCCCAGATTTTGTAGAATGTTTAGGAGTGCAACCGTTCCCGTTTTCTCATTACCATGAATTTCACTTTGGATCAGCACAACCTTATCACCATGACCAACCGAAACCTTATAAATTCCACGTCCCTGGTTTGTATACCCAGCTGTTTCAACACTAACTTTTCCTTGGCTCGATTTTTGAATCTGCTCTAGCTTCTTTCCGAGCTCTTCATAGCTGATGAAGCCTTCAATCGATAGATTTTCCCCCTGCTGCGGACTTGGCCCTGGATCTGCTGATCCCACTGTCGGTACTGCAAATAAAGATGCTGCTAAAGCCGTTGAACTTAACACCTTCAAAACCTTTTTCATTCTTATTCCCTCCTCTTTTTATGTGAAGATAAGGAGGTAATTCCACAGTTTTCTGTTGATTCCTCTATGTTCTTAGAAAATGAATAGATCAGACTAAGAAACTGAAAAAGGAGATGGGGAATAATATTCATATTTTTCAGATTAATTAAAAATATCACTTCTTATGAACTATTTTGGCAGGTCATTCTTTTGGAATACAGAGCTTTGAAGACCGAGGAAGCGATAGCGGCCTCCATCGAACGAACTCTTTGATTTTTTTAGGTGCCAGAATACCATTCAGAGCAGTAGTCTCATGTTGGTATCTGGCATTTTTTTATACGAAGGTCATTAAGATCTCTAGGTTTTATTTAGGATCATTCTATTTTCTAACGTTATTATTACTTTTTTAATATACTCAAATATTCCTTCCAAGGACCAACGTCTTCCCGATATCTTTTGGCCATAACCCGGATTATTTGAGAAATATGTGTTAAATCATGAACAACCCATGTAGAAAGTAATTCCCCTAGTTTTACTGCACCAAATTCGGGGTGTGAACCAGTCAATTCAAGATGTAATTCAGGTTTAATTAGAGACTTCAAGTTGTCTATATTTTGTGCTCTAACCATTTTAAACTCAAGCAGCCTTTGTTCAATCGATTCTTCAGTCCTTTTATTTATATGTGAATATCGGTCAAACGCGGGGAAGGGTTTATTTTCACCTTCCTGAAGAATGATTTCTAGCCTAGGAATCCAATTGTTTTTTTCACATTCAATGAGGTGTTCTATCACTTCAGAGACATTCCAGGTTCCCTCGCCTTCATTACATTTCAGCCATTCTTCAGATAAACCAGCTAAAAAAAACTCTAATGTTTGTGGAGTGCGCTCTAGAACTTCAATCGCTTCTTTCATATTAAAATTCATATAGTGCTCTCCTTTCATTCTTTAAAAATATGTATACCTTGTATGTAAGGGCTCTAATATAATTGGAACTGTTTTACTATTTAGTTTTTTGAATTGTCCGTTGATTCGAGCACTTTATCCTGTTAAAATTTATTTTATAATTATTCATATACTTTTAAATTTATTCATAATAGGAGATTACATCTATGACCAAATATAAAGATTTAAATGTCCCCCTCAGAACAATTATGACACCGGGGCCGGTAGAGGTTGATCCAAGAGTATTAAGGGCGATGGCTACCCCGATTTTAGGACAATTTGATCCTGCCTTTACGAATATCATGAATGAAACGATGGAAATGCTCCGAGAATTATTTCAAACAGATAATCACTGGGCATTTCCGGTTGATGGGACTTCGAGAGCAGGGATCGAAGCAGTCCTATGCAGTATCATTGAACCCGGAGATAAAGTTTTAGTTCCGATATACGGCCGTTTCGGCTATCTTTTAACTGAAATCTGCCAGCGCTATGGAGCAGAGGTGACGACAATGGAGGTTCCTTGGGGAGAAGTATTTGATCCGGAAGTTGTCATAAATAAGATTCATGAGGTTTCTCCAAAAATAGTGGCCATTGTTCATGGGGAAACATCAACTGCCTGCATGCAGCCGCTAAAGGAAATTGGGGAAGCTTGCCGTAATGCAGATGTTTTGTTAGTTGTCGATGCAGTAGCTTCATTAGGAGGGGTCGACATCAAGGTGGATGACCTCAAGCTTGATGCAGTTATTGGCGGTACACAAAAATGCTTATCCGTTCCAGCTGGATTGGCTCCGATTACTTATAACGACCGAATTAAAGAAGTGATCAATAAAAGAAAAAGCATTGAATTGGGCCTGAAGAAATTCCAGAGCGAGCCATCTAATAATCGAATTACAAGCAATTATTTTGATTTAGCACAGCTTCAGGATTATTGGAGTCCAGTCCGCTTGAATCATCATACGGAAGCGACCAGTATGCAATATGCTTTAAGAGAAGGGCTTCGTATTATTCTTGAAGAAGGCCTTGAAAACCGCTTTGCCCGCCATAAGTTAAATGAAAGAGCATTAGTGGCAGGAATTAAAGCGATGGGCTTGGAGTTATTTGGTGATGAAAAGCATAAGCTCCCTGTTGTGACCGCTATTGAGATCCCTGTAGGAATTGACGGAGAAGAGGTACGTTCCATGATGCTAGAAGATTTTGAAGTGGAAATTGCCAGTTCCTTTGGACCGCTTCAAGGCAGGATTTGGAGAATTGGAACGATGGGATATAGCTCCCGCAAGAAAAATATTCTTCATGTTCTTTCGGCATTAGAAGCAACCCTTATTCGAAAAGGCCTTCTTGTGAATAAAGGCGAAAGTTTACAGGCAGCATTGGACGTATATGATGAATACAAAAAGAAGAATGTTGAAACGAATTAAAATAAATTTAATGATTGGAACTGGAGTATATATTCCAATTATTAATATCTAATGAAGGTGCTATTCTAAGAATAGGCCTTTTTCATGTCCTTAAGGACATAGAAAAGGTGAAATCTCCAAAGTGTGTCCTTTACTCGTGAAATAATTGTATGTGAGTAAATTTCTTTATTTGTAAATGAAAAAGACAAACCAATCGGTCTGTCTTTTTCATCAAAATGGTTTTACTGACATTAAAACAATCATAACGATCGCAATTATGCTAGCTAGTGATAACGCCGTATCTGATTTTTTATTTAACTCTGTGACCTCTTCCGGAATGTCATTGCCTTGAAAGCTCTCCAAAATCTCAGCTGCTTTTTTTGACTTTTTCCCCGCTATCCCAATGACTAAAATTTGAGCAATAATGTACAAAATAATCGAGGCAATATACCAGCCGGCTGTAAACAAATGAGTGTTCAGCACACCCATTACGAGCCCCGTAATGAATAAAGTGATACTCCCTATTTTCACCGGCTTTTCAAGTTTGCTTAATAAATCGTTCGTCCACAGTAACTGTTCTTTTGTCTTAGGAACTCTTGAAATAATGGAAAAGATAAATGCTGGCCCCAGTCCAACCACCGCGGCAATCACATGAATCAATACTAATGCCTCATACAATGTCATATCCATCTCTCCTCCTTTTCTCCTGCTTTTTATTATATTCAATTACCTGATTATTCGTAATCTTATAATTTCGAAGGAGAAGAATATTTTTAATAATCCTTTCCTCTAAATGGCTTCACCCGGAAGCTGGTAATGTAGAGGTCACCATCCGGACCAAACATCAAATCTTCAGGCAGTAGCTTAGTAAATGGAATCTCTTTTCTGTGGAGCCCAGAACCTATATTATTTTCATAGGATCTAATACTAAGAAAATCTTAAGATTTACATAAAGAGTTTGTTAAGATTTATTGGCTATCCTACCTTTAGAACAAAAAGTAAAGGGGAGATAGGCCATCGATTTTATAGGCAGGAGTGAATGCAATGAACATATTGGTTTGTGATGATGATCAGGCGATTGTGGATGCGATTGGAATTTACTTAGAAAATGAAGGCTATCAAATATTTAAAGCTTTTAATGGGATCGAGGCGATTGAAATCATCGATGATCAGGAGATTCATCTGATTATCATGGATATTATGATGCCTAAGATGGATGGAATAAAGGCGACCATGAAGATTAGAGAAAATAATAAAATTCCATTGATCATGCTTTCCGCTAAATCAGAGGATTACGACAAAATATTAGGATTAAATATAGGAGCAGATGACTACATAACGAAGCCTTTTAATCCTTTAGAGCTCATCGCAAGAGTAAAATCGCAGCTTAGAAGGTATACAACATTAGGCGGGCTGGAAACAAAGAAAAATGTATTTAAAACGGGTGGACTTATGATTGATGATGAAAGCAAAACGATAACGGTCGATGGAGAGGCAGTCCACTTGACACCGGTGCAATATAAGATCCTAAAGCTTCTGACAGCGAACGCCGGGAGAGTATTCTCCATTGAGGAAATTTATGAAAAAGTATGGAATGAAACAGCCTTCAGTCCAGAAAATACGGTCACCGTTCATATTAGAAAAATTAGAGAGAAAATTGAAATCAATCCGAAAGAGCCCAAATATTTAAAGGTGGTGTGGGGAGTTGGATATAAAGTTGAAAAAGTTTAGCCACTTAATGACAACAAAAATAATTGTTTTTATCTTAATGATTACATGTTTTACAGGTGCCATCCGAGCAACTGTAGATTTAGATGTCTATGATAATTTTGGACTCGTTTTTGAAGACAACTACTTTCGCAGTAAATCATTTGAAAGGGACAGTGAACCTCTTATTTATGATCTCACTAGACTGATCGGGGAATATAAGAGTGAGGAACATATTTTAAATGGTGGAACGATCAGTGAGAATGAATTAAGAAACGAAGAAGAAAACTTATTCCTCGACTACCACGAGAATTCGAAAAGTTTTAATCCAAATTTAAGTGAAGCAGAAAACTATGAAAAGTTTAAGGAAGAATATGCAGATAAGATCTCTCAGGCAAGAGACAGGCTGATTAAGAATGATTTAAGAGAATTTCATTTATTATTGCAAAATATAAAAGAGGTTAAAGGTCCTTTGTATTTTGCCAGTGATGGGGAAAATCTATATAAGAACAGTTCGCAGACGGAAAAGGGACAGTTTAAAACTTATCCAACTTACTTAATTTTAGAGAATTATTCAAGCGAGATCTACCCAAAAGAAATAGAAGAAAATGAATCCTTCTATTGGTTAAATAAAGAGGAATTTGGTCAGAAAGGTCAGGTTATTTATATCGCCTTTACGGACGAATTTTTAAATAACAAAATAAAAGAATGGAAAGAAAATAAGGCAAGTGCTACAAAAAGCTTTTATAGATTAGTAGGATTTTTAACAGGATTTATTCTTTTATTTCTATATTTGGTATATGTGGCTGGGAGAAAGTCATTTAAGGATCAAGAGGTACACTTACATGTAGTAGATAAATTATATGTTGATATAAACTTTTTCCTATTCTCAGGACTTACAGTGATATGGGTTGCCACAATGGAATCTGTGGGTTTTACAAACATGGACAAAGCAGTCATTCCGATCACGATTCCGATTTCTGCAGCAGGATTTATGCTAATTTTATCACTAGTTAGGCATATCAAAAATAGAACGTTCATCAAGCATACGTTAATTTATAAACTCTTCTCGATGCTGTTTAAGTTTGTAAGGGATGTATATGATAACGGAAATGTTGCGGTAAAGACGGTTCTGATCGTCATTGGATACCCCATATTGATTGCTTTAACATTTTTCATGTTTCCTATCACTTTAGGTCTCGCAGCTTGGTTTTCCTTAAGAAGAATCAAGTCATTTAATGCCATAAAGAAAGGGGTAGAGAGAATAAAAGATGGGGATATTCATCATAACATCGATGTTGGCGGAAAGGGAGAGTTTAGTAAACTTGCTGCTAACATAAACAGCATTACGGATGGTTTGAAAAAAGCTGTAGATAGCGAATTAAAAAGTGAGCGGCTAAAAACAGAGCTAATCACGAATGTATCCCATGATATAAGAACACCATTAACTTCTATTATTACCTATGTAGATCTATTGAAAAAGGAAAAGGACCCAGCAAAGGTAGCAGAATATGTCGAAGTATTGGATCAAAAATCGAAAAGGTTAAAAACACTGACTGATGATTTATTTGAAGCAGCAAAGGCTTCCAGTGGAAACATACCAGTTCATTTTGAGCGAATTGACATCGAATCGCTAATAAATCAAGGTCTAGGGGAAGTTAATGACAAAATAGAAGAGCAAGGTTTAGAGTTTAAATTCAATTATCCTAAGGAAAAGGTATATATTTCAGCCGATGGAAAATTATTATGGAGGTCCATTGAAAACGTATTATCCAATATATTCAAATATGCTCTCAGAGGATCAAGAGTCTATATTGATATCGAGGATGTAGGCAACGAAATCCTTCTCACCTTCAAGAACATCTCAGCCTATGAGCTGAATATTTCCGCAGACGAATTAATGGAGCGTTTTACAAGAGGAGATGAATCTAGATCCAGCCAAGGCAGCGGATTAGGGCTATCCATTGCCGAAAGCCTGACTGAAATACAAAAGGGTAAATTTAGTATTCAAATTGATGGAGACCTATTTAAGACGATGATTTATATGCCTAAATATAAAAATAGCAATGAATGAATCTGAGGAAAAAGATTGGGGATAGGATNNATACAGGTAACTTGGAAAAAATGGGGGTAGATGAAAACACAGGCGGAATATGTAAAAATCACCATCCGAGAATTAAATTGAAAGGGTGAGTTGGGAAATAAAGACATTTTATTTATTACAATATTCTACAAAATAGTAAGCGAATCGTTATTTTTCTTAATTCGTGTGACATATCATGGTAATCTCTCTAATTTATAGTATGAGTCAGGCAGTCATAGAGCTGCTAGAATCTGTATTTTCTTATTCTGCTATAAAGGGAGGTGTTGCTAATACATAAAATTTGTAGAGAAACATCTATCAGCAAGTAAGAGAATAAATAATAATAGGGAGATGAAAAGATGAGTAAAAAACAGATGAATTCAAAAAAAGAAAGTAGAAAATTAGCGAAAAAAGTGGCCCCTTTTGTGATGTCCACATCTATGGTAGCTACTGCATTCTTAGCTGCAGGAGCACCATCTTCCGCCGCAGAGCTTGATAATAAAGGAGTTAATCCAGAAGTTGTGAATCAAGTAAAAAACCACGGCCAGAAAGTCTCTAAATTAGCTACTAGTCTGCCAGGATCTCCTGAGAAAGGAAAATTGATCAGTGAATTAGCGAAAGATAAATCGTTTAAAACCGTTAATCTTGATACAAATGATGATAAAGATGAACCAAAACCGGATGAAGAAGATGGCGAAGAAGGAGCACAGGCTACTGACGAAGTAGCATAACCTGCTGATGATGGACAAGCTGAAGAAGGCACAGAAAATGCAGAGTCAGAAGAAAAAACAGATGATGCAGCAGAAGAAGCGCAAGGCGAAGAAG
>NZ_JBALOZ010000155.1:0-3631 GCF_036965125.1 Bacillus sp. JJ1503 | reverse complement strand
AGGAAAGAATAAAATTATAGGACATAGAGGCACTATTTGTGTGTAATTCCTAATTCTTGAACCATAATATCCCACAACCCCATCAAGACACTCTTCCTCACTACACAACCAAGCAACAGTTGCCCCAACACTAAATCCAATAATATATATTTTTTGGTATTCATTTTTAACACCTAATAATAAATTCTTTATTTTATGTACAGCGATAGAGAACCCTACATTCTCTATAAAATTCAAATAAGCAATCTTCTCTTCAGAATAATCAAATGCTTGTTCTCGTTCTAATAAGTTCGGACAGATAACGTCAAAGTCTTGTTTTGATAATAAATCACAAAAATTTTTTATATGTTGATTAATACCATAGATTTCGTGTATCACAATAATCAAATTATCTGATTCTTTTAGTATCTGAAGCATTTTATTCCCCTTCAAAGTGATTCTACAATCATATAATCAATAGAAATTATATCATTAAGAGTTAAAGAGTTTTATTGTTTGAAACTGGATTAAAATCCCTGTTCGATATACCCAATTCCTGTAGTATCATTAATTTTGGTTTAAAGACTAAATCTATCATGGGGGAAAACAATGAGAAAAGTAGTTATGTTGTTATTAGCAGCCGTATTGTTTTTTTCTTTCGCGGGATTTCAATCATATGATGCACATGCTGCAACCCGTGTAATGTGGGGAAAAACAGAGTTAAAGGCTGGCCAAATCGGCAAAGTGACGGTCTTATCAAATACAGATTTGGTCACTTTAGATGCGAATGGTTCACTGAAGGCTGTTCGTACATTAAAAGCTGGAGAAGAATATCGTGTTTACAGCTATAAAAGCGCACACGACGGATTGTATGGCGTAGGGGGCGGACAATATATCCAAAAGAGCTCCAAAATAAAATACGAAACGCCTTCAAAAGCAAAATTAGCACTGCTTGAACAACAATCGTCAACTCCACAAAATACTGTTACTCCTGCTGGGTCCACCAAAATTATGTGGGGGAAAACAGAATTAAAGAAAGGCCAAATTGGAAAAATCACAGTTCTCGGCAATACACCAGTTTACGATGTAAATATGAAACTGGTAAAAACACTAACAAAAGGCGAAGAATTCCGGGTATATTCCTATAAAAGCGCAAATGGAGGAATGTATGGGATTGGCGGAGGACTTTTTGTAAAGAAAGATTCATCTATTAAATATGAAACACCGTCAAAGAGTAAATTGGCTTTATTGGATATCGTAAATAATAAGCCGTTACAAGTTCATTTTATCAATGTAGGGCAAGGAGATTCTATTTTAATCCAAACTTCAAACGGTAAAAGTATGCTTGTTGATGGTGGGGCAAAGTCAGCCGGAGATGAAGTGGTTAGCTTCTTGAAAGGTAAAGGAGTAACCAATCTTGATTATGTAGTTGCTACTCATCCAGATGCCGATCATATCGGGGGATTAATTTCAGTCCTTAATACTTTTCAAGTAAGTAACTTTGTAGATTCTGGACAAGCACATACGACTCAGACTTACTATGATTTATTGTCATTGGTTGATGCCAAAAATATCAATTATGTGATTCCTAAAGCTGGAAGTACGATTAATCTGGATTCTCATCTTGGGTTAACTGTATTGAACGCTGCTGAAGCTGGAGACGATAACAATGAAGCATCGATTGTGCTGCGCTTAACCTATGGAAACATTAGTGTCTTGTTGATGGGCGATGCTGACACTGCCACAGAACAAGAAATTATCAGTCGCTATGCTGTTAAATCTACAGTATTAAAAGCAGGACACCATGGTTCAAATACAAGCAGTTCTGAGACATTTATTAATGCTGTTAAGCCTGCTGCAACAGTCTTATCATATGGTTATGAAAATTCATATGGCCATCCTCATCCGGAAGTTGTAAGCCGTCTGAAGAGTGCAGGATCTTTACTATACTCTACTGTGTTTTCTGGTAATATTACCATGAGCACAAACGGGTTGACCTATTCTTTCAACACTAAGCCATGGAATGGTGTCACAATAACGCCTACTCCTGTTCCAGAACCACCTGTAACTACTCCTGAACAACCAGCAGACCCAGGTTTAGGAACATATGTAATACCGGGAGCACCTACATCATTTAGTAACTGTACGGCAATGCGGGAATACTACCCAAATGGTGTAAAAACTGGCCACCCAGCCTATGCTGCCAAACACGATCGCGATAATGACGGATGGGCATGTGAGCGTTAAAAAAAGGAGTTGCTTTGAATGATCCAATATACTCTTGATCGCTTTGAAGAATCATTTGGAGTTCTTTTAAAATATCCTAATGAGGAAGAACAACTTCTTGTCCCTAAAAAAGAACTCGAGGAATTTAGAGAAGGAGATATTTTATCAGTGACAAAAAATGATGATCAATATTCGATTTCTCTGCTTAACGATGAGACGGAAAAAATGAGAAGTAAGGTTAATGATTTAATTAATAAATTGAAGAATAAATAGCATCTCTTCGGAGGTGCTTTTTGTTTTCCTCATTACCTTTAAATACAAACCATCTATCAAAATTAAAATCCATTTGATGATATATTAATGGAAATTCTATCTGTTGCATGCCTTTCTTTTTCCATTTCAGCGTATATGAAATCATTTAGATATAACAGGAACCCAAAGTTCATGGCTTGGTTTATGCTTCGGACCGTAATAACATTCAATGCATGGTAAATTGGCCAGTTCATAGCCAGAAGTTGGAACCCATTCTGTATAAAGTCGTTTCCACGCATCAACTATATTCGGAAAAACAGCCCAGGTACTTGCAGGAATGATAAGGATTTCCATATCACTTGGAGGTTCCCCATCATATCGTACTCCCATAAAGTAAGTAAATTCATCGTCGGTTATTGCTGCTTCCCTACCACAAACTCCTAAGAGGCTTTCAAGTGTACATTTTGGATTTTCCCATGCCATATCTTTTAGTTCTTGCATAAACCCATCTTTCTTTGCACTGCTCCAAAGCGTTGGAATGTTTTTAAATGCCCTACTCGTTTTAACAGGCTTACCTTTTCCAACAATTCTTAATTCATAATCAAGATTTTCAATTCTGTAATCCAATTCAGTATCTCCTTTTATTGAAATTTGGAAAGAAATCTTTGGAAAGGCTTTTAATTGCACCCCTTTATTTCGGGCTTCAGAGGGTTTTATTCCATGTGTCTTTTGAAAAGCACGAGAAAACGAGTCAGCAGACCAATAACCGTACTTAATTGCTATATCAATAACCCGAATATCACTTTTTTGAATCTCAAAAGCAGCAAGTTTTAGTCGCCTGCTTCTAATATATTCTGAGAGTGATATACCAGAATTTGATGAAAACACTCTTGAAAAATGATACTCCGAACAATAAGCAACTTGTGCAATCTTTTTATAATCAATCTCTCCGTCAAGATTAGATTCAATGTAAACCAATGCGTTATTCATTCTTTCCAGCCAATCCATATTTTCATTCTTTCACTTTCACTTTCACTTATAATATATTTATAAGAAAAAGGAATTTAATATCCCACATTTTATGCACCAAGATGTCGGATATACATGACTCTCTAATCAGATTAGTTCTATTATCATTAGGAGTTTTCCTTCTTGAACTAGTCGAGTAGAAGGG
>NZ_JBALOZ010000154.1:0-9583 GCF_036965125.1 Bacillus sp. JJ1503 | reverse complement strand
TAAAATATTTAATAGAATATGGAACGTAATGGCGAAAGGAAGAGAGGCTATCTATGTCCGTTCGTTTATTAATTGGCCGCTCAGGTAGTGGAAAAACAGACTATTGTTTAAATGAAATAAGGGCTGAATTAAAAAGGGATCCAATTGGGGAGCCGCCACTTATTTACTTAGTCCCTGAGCAAATGACATTTCTATCAGAATATAAATTAATTTCAACACCGGGTCTTGGCGGTATGATCCGCAGTCAAGTATATTCCTTCACTCGCCTTGCCTGGAAAATACTTCAGGAAACAGGCGGTATTAGCCGCTATCATTTAAACAGTGTCGGGATTAATATGTTAATTCGAAAAATCATTGACGAGAAAAAGGATAGTCTAAAGCTTTTTCAGCGTGCTGCCGATAAAAATGGATTTATTCAGCAAATAGAACAAATGATGACGGAATTTAAAAGATATTGTGTTCAACCTGAAGAGCTTGCAGAGAAACAAGCTCAACTAACACAAGGAGATAAAACAAATAAGGCTCTCCAAGATAAACTTCACGATCTTGAGCTCATTTACAGAAGGTTTGAAGAATCACTTATTGATAAATATGTAGATTCCGAGGATTATTTTCGACTCTTAGCGGAAAAAGCGGCTCAGTCTGAATATTTACAGAGAGCAGAAGTCTATATTGATGGATTTTATAGCTTTACACCCCAAGAATTTATGATTGTTGAGCAGTTGATAAAACATTGTAAGAAAGTAACGATCGCTTTAACCCTAGATCAGCCATTTAAGCACAACCCACCTAATGAACTGCATCTCTTTAGAATGACAGGCGAAACTTGCCAGACTATTTATGAAATCGCTGCACGAAACGGACTTCAAGTAGAAGAAGTAATCTTAAACGGCCAGAATAGATGGGAAAAGCAATCTTTAAAGCATCTTGAAGAAAAGTTCGAATCACGCCCAGCGGAAGGATATAAAGGGGAGACAGCTGTTCATATAGGCCATGCAGCAAATCGCAGGGCAGAGATTGAAGGCATTGCCAGAAAAATAAATCAGCTTGTGCGACTAGAAGGGCTTCGATATCGTGATATTGCCATATTATCAAGAAATGGCCAGGATTATTTTGATATCATCGGAACGATCTTACATGATTATCAAATACCTTATTTTATCGATCAAAAAAGAACGATGCTGCATCATCCGCTTGTTGAGTTAATACGTTCCACTCTTGAAGTGATAAACGGAAATTGGAGATATGAGCCGATTTTTAGAGCAGTAAAAACAGAATTATTATTTCCGGCAAAAGTAAATGCTCAACATTTACGGGAACAAATGGACAGGCTTGAGAACTATTGCTTAGCCTATGGCATTCAAGGAGATAAATGGACGAACAAGAAAAGATGGATTTATCGAAGAATTAGAGGGCTAGAGTTTGAAAGCTTTGCACAAACGGATGCAGAAAAAGAAATCGAGCAGGAGCTAAATGATCTAAGAGATATAATAACGGGTCCAATCCTCAGACTATCACGCCGCTTAAAGAAAGCTCATTCGGGGCGGCAATACTGTGAAGCTGTCTATTTATACCTCGAAGAATTAGACGTTCCGGCTAAAATGGAGCGCTGGAAGCTTGAAGAAGATGAGAAGGGCAATCTAGTGAAATCCCGTGAACACGAGCAGTCTTGGAATGCCATTATGGAGCTGCTTGACCAATATGTAGAAATGCTCGGGGAAGAGGAACCTACATTGAAGCAGTTTGCTTCCATCCTTGAAGCTGGAATGGAGTCTCTTCGTTTTACCCTAATCCCGCCAGCATTGGATCAGGTTATGGCTGCTGATTTGGACATGTCGCGTCTTTCTGATATTAAAGCAGCCTTTATCATCGGAATGAATGATGGTGTTTTTCCAGCTAAATTTTCTGAGGATGGGCTGTTAGCTGACAGTGATCGGGAACAGCTCCTTGTTAACGGATTAAAAATTGCTCCTGCCAGCAAAACACGGCTGCTAGATGAAGAATTTATAGCCTATAAAGCATTTGCCACACCTTCTGATTGGCTATTTATAAGCTATCCGCTTGCCAATGAGGAAGGAAAAGCATTGCTCCCGTCTTCCTATATAAAAAGATTAACAGATTTATTGCCTGATTGCGTCCACCATGATTATTTATCAGATCCTGCAGAGCTGCCGGAAATAGAACAGCTGGAGTATGCAGCAAATCTGCACACGTCCTTAGCTTATTTAACATCCCAAATGCAGCTAAAGAAAAGAAATTATCCGATTTATGATTTCTGGTGGGATATTTATAATTATTTCTTACAACATGAACAATGGAGAGGTCAGGCTCTTAAAGTTTTATCAAGTTTAAATTTCGAGAATCATACAAAGCCATTAGGAGAAGAATTGAGCAAGGATTTATATGGAGATGTCATTCAAGCAAGTGTTTCAAGAATGGAGCTATTTCACGGATGTCCTTTTTCACATTTTGCCCAGCATGGATTAAAGCTAAGAGAACGTCAAGTATTCCGTCTTGAAGCTCCCGATATCGGGGAATTATTTCATGCTGCGTTAAAATACATCGCCGAAACCGTAATGAGCAACAAGCTTTCCTGGACTGATTTAACTAGACAGCAATGTGAAATCCTAGCGCAAGAGGCGGTCGAAATGCTCGCTCCAAAATTACAAAATGAAATCCTGCTCAGCTCCAATCGTCATTATTATATTAAAAGGAAGCTGGAGCAAATTATTAGCCGTGCCTCTTATGTATTAAGTGAGCATGCAAAGATGAGCGGATTTTCACCGATAGGTCTTGAACTCGGCTTTGGACCTAAGGGGGATCTGCCTCCTCTTACATTCCCGCTAAAAAATGGATCGAAAATGGAACTAATTGGCAGGATCGACCGTGTGGATAAAGCATTGGACAAGGATGGTGTATTTTTAAGAGTCATAGACTACAAATCGAGTTCGAAGGATATAAACGTTAATGAAGTCTACTATGGCTTAGCCCTGCAGATGTTGACTTACTTAGATATTATTATCTCCCATTCTCATACATTGATTGGGACTGAAGCTAGTCCAGCAGGGATTTTATATTTCCATGTCCACAATCCTATGATCAGCACTTCAAAAATGCTCACATTAGATGATATTGAGCAGGAGATATTTAAAAAGTTTAAAATGAATGGCCTCATATTAGGGGAAGAAAATGTAATTAAGCTAATGGATCAGACTTTAGATAACGGTGACTCGTCCATCATTTCTGCAGGCTTTAAGAAGGACGGCACGCTGTCTAAACGCTCCAAAATCGCAAGCAAGCAAGAATTTGATCATCTCCGTCAGTATGTCCGTAAAATGTATACAAAGACAGGAAATCAAATTACAGAAGGAAAAGTGGACATTTCTCCTTATAAAATGAAGGATAAAACACCTTGTACATTTTGTTCCTTTAAGCCTGTATGCCAATTCGATGAGTCACTAGGAGCAAATGAATACCGTAAGCTAGTTTCTCAGCCGAAAGATGAAGTGCTTGCTAGTATTCGAAAGGAGGTAGGGAAGGATGAAATTAACTATTCCAGCTAAGCCAGCGAATGTTACATGGACCGATGATCAATGGAAAGCGATTATGGCAAAGGGCCAGGACATTCTTGTTGCAGCAGCAGCAGGTTCCGGGAAAACGGCTGTCCTTGTTGAAAGAATCATTAATAAAATTGTATCTGAGGAAGATTCAATCAATGTGGATGAGCTGCTAGTTGTGACATTTACGAATGCCTCGGCAGCAGAAATGAGACACCGGATTGGAGAAGCCCTTGATAAAGCGATTAATGCAAATCCTAAATCTGCCCATTTACGAAAGCAGCTGAGCCTCTTAAATAAAGCATCAATCTCTACACTTCACTCTTTTTGTTTGGAAATGGTCAGAAAATATTACTATTTGCTCGATATTGATCCTAGCTTTCGAATAGCTGACGAAACAGAGGCACAGCTTTTAAGAGATGAAGTGCTTGAGGATCTTTTCGAAGAGGAGTATGGAAAAGAAGGCAACGATCCGTTTTATGCTCTTGTTGATACTTTTACGAATGATAGAAGCGACACTGCCTTACAAGATATTATCAGGGATATATATGATTTTGCACGCTCAAATCCTTCACCTGATGAATACCTTGATTCCATCATCGAAATGTATAACGTTGATGAAAATAGTGAAATCGAACAGATGCCTTTTGTACAGTCCCTATTACAGGATATGGATCTGCAGCTGAAAGGGGCAAAGCAGCTTCTTGAATATGGGCTTGAACTAACAAAGCTGCCTGGAGGCCCTGCACCAAGAGCAGAAAACTTTGTTGACGACCTTCATGTTGTCCATACATTAATGGAAGCGAAAAAGGACTCCTGGGAAACGCTTTACGAGGCGATGCAATCTTGGTCATTTGGCAGAGCAAAAAATTGCAAGGGCGATGAGTATGATAGCGAATTAATTGAAAAGGCCAAGAAGCTGAGAGATAAGGCCAAAAAAATCATTCAAGATCTTCAGGATGAGCTTTTTGCCCACAAGCCGGAAAGCTTTCTGCGAGATATGAAGGAAATGAAGCAACATATTGAGACACTCGTCTATATTGTGAAGGAATTTTCCATTCGGTTTAATCGAATAAAGATAGAAAAAGGTTTAGTGGATTTTGCTGATCTTGAGCATTTCTGTTTATATATACTTTCTGAAAAGAGTGACGATGGAATTTTAACACCTTCAGATGCAGCCGTTGCCTGCAGAAATCAGTTTAAGGAAGTTCTTGTTGATGAGTATCAGGATGTGAACATGGTCCAGGAAGCGATACTTCAGCTAGTGACCCTGGACTCAGAGCATTCGGGAAACCTTTTTATGGTGGGTGATGTGAAGCAATCTATTTACCGTTTCCGGCTTGCAGAACCGAATCTATTCTTAAGCAAGTACAACAGGTTTGAGAAAAATGGAGAAGAAGCCGGCTTAAGAATTGATCTTGCCAGAAACTTTAGAAGCCGTAAAGAAGTGCTGCACGGAACGAACTATATTTTTAAACAAATTATGGGTGTTTCTGTTGGTGAAATTGAATATGACGAAGCCGCAGAGCTGAAAGCAGGTGCTCCATATTCAGAAGATGACTCCTACCCCATTGAATTAACGGTTATCGATTTAGAAGGGACGGAAGAGGAAGAGCCGCAGGACAAAGAGCAGGAAGGGTTTGACGCAGCAGAGCTTGCCCAGTCCCAGCTGGAAGCGAGATTTATGGCGGCAAAAATTAAAGAAATCATTTCTGAGCGGAAGGGCGTATACAATCCAAAAACCAAATCAGGGCGTCCGGCTCAGTATCGGGATATCGTCATTTTGCTGCGCTCGATGACATGGGCGCCTCAGATCATGGAGGAATTTAAGCAACAGGGAATTCCTGTATATGCAAATTTATCAACGGGTTATTTCGAGGCCACTGAAGTATCCATCATGATGTCACTATTAAAAATAATTGACAATCCGTATCAGGATATCCCACTTGCAGCTGTATTAAGGTCCCCTATTGTCGGCTTGACTGAGGAAGACCTGTCCCAAATAAGAATTCAGCATAAGAAGGCTTCGTTTTATGAGGCAATGGCTTCATTTTGTAAGAACAGGCCTGCAATTGATCATGAATCATTGTATGAAAAAGTCCGGACATTCTTTGATCAGCTAATGGATTGGCGCGTAATGGCAAGGCAAGGCTCTCTATCTGAACTCATCTGGCAGTTATATAGAGAAACGAGGTTTTATGATTTCGTAGGCGGCATGCCTGGCGGGAAACAAAGACAGGCGAATCTTCGGGCATTTTATGATCGTGCACGGCAATATGAAGCTACATCGTTTAGAGGATTATTCAGGTTTTTAAGATTTATAGAACGCATGCGGGATAGAGGAGATGATCTCGGTGCTGCACGTGCTTTAGGTGAACAGGAGGATGTTGTTCGCCTGATGACGATTCATAGCAGCAAGGGGCTTGAGTTTCCTTTCGTATTTATAGCTGGGCTTGGACGGAATTTTAATACGATGGATTTGAAAAAAGCCTATTTGCTTGATAAGGATTACGGATTTGCAGCAAAATACGTAAATGCTGAAAAACGAATATCGTATCCATCTCTTCCACAAATTGCTTTTAAAAGGAAAAAGAAGATGGAAATGCTTTCGGAAGAAATGCGCGTTCTATATGTAGCTTTAACGAGGGCAAAGGAAAAGCTTTACTTAGTATCTTCAGTAAAAAGGGCTGAGAAAAAGGTAAACCAATGGCTGCAATTTGCCGAAAATCCAAATTGGCTGTTAAATGAATTTGATCGTGCTTCTGCGACAAGCTTCCTTGATTGGATTGGTCCAGCACTAGTGAGGCATAGAGATTATGAAAGCAGCGTAAGCCCGCTTATTTCCAGTGACATTACCGACCATCCTTCAACATGGAATGTTCAGATTATTAACAGTGAAGAGGTTGCAAACCTTGTTGAAGTGATAGAAACGGAAAAAGACACTTATTTGCAAATGGTATTCTCAGGTGAAGCAGTGCCAGTACAATCGCCATTTAATAGTATGGTTGAGGACCAGTTATCATGGAAATATTCACATTTAGAAGCTTCCAAGAATCGTTCTAAGCAGTCAGTTTCTGAAGTGAAAAGACAAAAGGAAATATTTTCCCAAGAAGATAGTGGGCTAGAAATCATTCATCCAATCAAAAAGCCTTTATTTAACCGGCCACAATTTATGCAAGAAAAGTCATTATCTCCAGCAGAGCGGGGAACTGCCATGCATATGGTTATGCAGCACATTAGCTTTAAAGAACAGGTCACTGTAAATTCAATTGCAGCTAAAATGGATGAAATGGTTCAGAAAGAATTGCTGACAGAAGAGCAGCTTAGAGCCATTGACCCTTCATTAATTGAGCAGTTTTTCCATACTGAGCTAGGGAAAAGAATGATGCAGGCTAGAGAGATTAACCGAGAAATTCCTTTCAGTATTTCTTTGCCTGCAAGCGATATATATCCGGAATGGAAGGGTGAAGAGGAGGCTGTGTTAATCCAAGGGATCATTGACTGTCTTTTTGAAGATGAACACGGCTTCGTATTAGTTGACTATAAAACCGATCAAATTACCGGCCGTTTTAAAGGCGGAATTGACGAAGCAAAAACGGTACTGGAGGACCGTTACCGAGTTCAAATTAATATGTATGCAAGAGCTTTGGAACAAATATTAAAAAGAGACATTCAAGAGAGATACTTATTCTTTTTTGATGGAGCACATATTATTAAATTATAGAAGCGACCGGATAAGGATGTTAGTCCTTATCCGGCCGCTTTTCTTAATTATTCCCTATAATAGGCTGGTCAATTAAGTTTGTATCAAGGACATTGGTACCACTTATACCATTGTTCGTAATAATCAATGCGCCGGTATTTAATGCACCTTGGCCAGAATAGGTTTTCACACTAGTTTTAGGCGATACATTTAGAGCATCTCCAAATTGTACAATACCGCCATCAACATTCATAATTTGTACTGGACCAACAATGGCTGGCATATGAACTCTTCCTTTTACAATTTTTTTATTTTCCCATCTTGCTCTTCATTCAAGCTGTAGCAACTGCCGGATATGCTTAACTCTTGCTTCCATAGAAATATGCTTGCTGCTGCCGATATGGACAACGGAAGATGTAGATATCCCATTAATATCAATATTATTAACCTTAATGGCAGGGTTTAAATGCATGGTTTGCATAGATATGACTTCTTCAATGGGGACGAGGGGAACGCTTATCGTGAAAGCTTTGAAAGATAAGAAATTCCCCTCATTTCCAAAAAAGGTATCTGCTTCACGATGCACGGCTAGGGCACGGGAAAATCCATGAACATAGGTTGAATCGCCAATTTCAATAACAGATGAAAAGATAAGAGTATCTGCCTTAAACTGATCAACAATTGAGGTTCTGCTAAGCATGGCTAATCACTTCGGTGCTAATGGAACAAATGGTCCGACTATTAACGATTCAGGAGGCGTATCAAAAACAGAAGCAAGCTGGATTGTTTGCGTGTCTCCTACCATTAAGAGTGAAGAGCTTGCTACCCCGATAACTCGAATATTACCAACGCAAATATCTCGGTTATACACTTCAAAATTCATTCGTTTCCATTCCTTTCTCTGGTTCTGGTAAATGGCTGATAAAGGTGTGAACCCCGTTTTTAATTTCTTTTTTTAACTTCACCAATATTTCTTCATTGAAATCAGGTACTGTACCTTGTTCCCTATTTGTTGCAGCAAGTTGTTGCTTAAGATGGTAATCAATGCGGTTAGGCAGTTGCTTTTTTATATCTTCCTTAATGAATAAAATATATGATTCATCTACAGATTTATTTAGTGAAAGGGCTGTTTCCTCAATTACGCTCTGTAATTCATTTTCCAAAAATTTATTGATTTCATCCTCGATTTCCATTGATCTTTGGAAATGTGCTTTTGGCTGAAAGGGAGTCTGAATCCCCTTATTATTAATGGCAAAATCCTCAATTTCCTGAAGTTCGGATGGATTTAATCCAATATTTAATGTTCCGTCTAATGATTCAACCTTCAATTGGTCGAATTTATATTCAATTCTATCTACAGTTATTGGTGGTCGTGTCTTCAATTCCTGCGTCTGTTTCTCTAATTCTCTTACCTTTTTTTCTAGGTAAATAATTCTTTTTTCTTGTGCTTCTATAAAAATATGCATTTTTTGCAGGTAAGAGTATAATGTCTGATCCATCCATACCACCTCACTTTTTTCGGAACATCATTGCCACACATTATCTTCCTGCAGAATGTAAAGGCACTGCAGGTGCTTCTAGTGTTGGTTCTCCGCTAATAACACCTACCCCAGGCAGGAGGTGATGAGGAGCAGGCCCTGTAAATCCTCCTGTATTATATAGATAGGAAGCGGGTTTAATAATGCCAGCACTGCCTATCTGCAATACTGAGGAGTTAGTAATACCGCCGATCTTTATGAAATTAATATGAATGGATTGATTAATGTAGAAGTTCATTCTCTTCACCCTACTATTAAACATTTAATAAAATTCCTTGATCCAAACTGTCTGAATCATAGGTGTTCGTACTGCTCTGTTGATTATAAATAGTTAGACCATCACCTGTGTTAAAGGAACCTGCACCAGAAAATGTTTTCGCATTGGCTAGTGGCATGATCTTATAAACATCTCCGATATGAAATACTCCGCTGCTCCCAATAGAAACGACCTGAACGACTCCAACGATAGCTGGCATCTTTGACATCCTTTACACTAATTTCTCTTTATATCCTATGTGCCTATATACNNTACAGATTGTGCCTAGAAATATTTGGCTGGACAATTGAATGGTATTTCTCCTATGATAATAGTGTGAATTACATTTTTTTCTCCAAATATGATATGATTGTATCGATTTTAGATAAGGGGGCCATACGATGATTCACGCACACATAACAACATGGGTTTTAGCACTTGTATTATTCTTTGTAGCTTTAGGATTACATAAGAGCGGAAAAGCTAGAGCCTTGAAAGTAGTTCAAATGATATTAAGGCTTTTCTATTT
>NZ_JBALOZ010000153.1:0-3185 GCF_036965125.1 Bacillus sp. JJ1503 | reverse complement strand
CAGTGGACGTTACTATGCAAAAAAAAGAGGGTTTGTATGTGGAAAGTAGGGAATAACCATGGTTAACTGGATGATTTTCCTTGGTTAAATTGGAAGATATATAGTTTTTACTCTTAAGAGGATATTGAATCCGTTATATTTATTAAATGACCCTATTTTAAGAGCTAAGCGGGGACACCAAGTACTCTAATTACGAAAAACTCAATGAAATCACTGCTTTTTTCAAAATAGCGGATCCTCTGNNTATTTACGAAAAAACACATGAAATCGCTATATTTTTACAAAATAGCGGAATCAGTGTCCATAAACATTTGGAATTAACCCACTTTGACACAAATAAAGGAACTGATGTCCGCTAAGTTCAGAATGAAATATCAAGAAATTAATGGTTATTTCATTTGCCTATGGTTCAGCAATTTTACATGCCAAAAGTAAAATATGTATAAAAAAGGACCAATCCTGTATGCGAATGGTCTGTTAATTTGTATGTTATTTTCAATGTTTCTCTACAAATACTGAACAACTATGAAAAATCCGACACATTTTTCTTTTTATTCATTATGCCAAATGGTTGCAAGTGTTCCTTCTCCAGCATGAGCAGCGATCGTGGAGCTTATTTCTCCGATGAAAATATCGAGATTAGGGAAGTGTGCTTTTATTTCTGAAGCGAGTTTATTTGCTTTATCCAGCACATTTCCATGAAGAATTTGTACTTGTAATATTGAATGCTTCTTATAGGATTCACCAAGCAGATCTAGCATACGTTTAATTGCTTTCTTTTCAGATCGAACCTTGTCGAAAAGTCCAAATTCACCATTTGTGTTTATTCGGATAATAGGTTTGATTTTTAGAAGACTGCCGAGTAAATAGGAAGTACCTGACATTCGTCCGCCTTTATAAAATTGATCAAGACTTCCTAGCAAAATATAATTTTCAGATTTGGCTGCTTCTTTCTGAAGAATTTCTGCGATATTTTTAGCAGGCATGCCGTCATTTAAAAGATTCATGCCTTTATATATTAAAGTCGTAATAGCATAGGACATCGATTTAGAATCGACTGTATCAACCGGAAAACCGGCAAGCGCAGCACCTGATAGACAGCTATTAATGGTTCCACTTAATTTTCCAGAAATATGAACGGCTATAGCTGAGTCATATTTACCTTTTAATTGTTCAAAAAGCTCCGCAAATCTCCCAGCTGAAGGCTGTGAGGTTTTTGGTATTTCTTTCGATGAACGAATACGGGAATATAGTTGATTTGTATTTAAATCTATCCCATCCTCAAATGTTTCATCGCCAAAAGTAATGGAGAGCGGGACGACATAAACATCAGGATGATTCCGCAGCTCATCTGTAATAAATGCCGTGCTGTCAGTAATCCAGGCTATCTTTTTGGTTGTCATAAATTCATTTGTCCTTTATCAAAAATTTACCCGCTGAAAGGCAATGCCAATATATTGAAACACATCGGATCCTTTTAAAAAAATGATTGTAAAATATCCATATTGAAAAAATAATACATACTAAACTATTGATCTTATTTGCCGGGCCTGTTTTATTATACACTAAATGTAAGCGTTTAAAAGACTCAATGATAAAATTCATTTTTTGCTCACATTTAAGCAAAAAACCCCTGAAAAATCAGGGGTTATGAATGGAATTTATTACGATTGGAGCTGTTGGGACCATTCCTCTACGTCCCAAACCTTCGTTACCCAGTCTTCATAGAAATCAGGTTCGTGGCAAACTAGCACGATTGTACCTTTATATGATTTTAATGCTCGTTTTAATTCTTCCTTTGCAACAACATCCAGATGGTTTGTAGGCTCATCGAATAGAAGCCAGTTGCTTTCATTCATAAGGAGCTTGCATAAGCGAACTTTTGCTTGCTCGCCGCCGCTTAATTGATTTAAAGGACGAGAAATATGCTCATTCTTCAAGCCGCATCGAGCGAGAGCAGCACGTACTTGATGCTGATCCATGGATGGGAACTCACTCCAAACATCATCAATCGGAGTGATGTTTCCAGCTTTTACTTCCTGTTCGAAATAAGAAGGGAAGAGGAAGTCTCCACGCTCCACTTTACCACTTATTGGCTTTATCTTTCCAAGCATTGTCTTCAAAAGTGTAGATTTACCGACACCGTTACAGCCGACAATCGCTATCTTTTCACCGCGTTCAATCGTGATTGACATTTTTGGTAATAAAGCATGTGTATAACCAATCTCAAAATCCTGCCCATCAAAAACATAACGGCTGCTTCCGCGGGATTCTTTGAAATCAAAAGTTGGTTTCATTGCTGTTTCAGGGCGATCAATTCTTTCCATGCGATCAAGCTGCTTTTGTCGGCTCTTTGCTCTGCCTGTCGTTGAATATCGCGCTTTATTTTTCGAAATGAAATCCTCTTGTTTCTTAATGAATTCCTGCTGTTTCTCATATGCATTAATATGCTGGTTTTTATTGATTTCCGCTAATTCTAGGAATTTATCATAGCTGGCTGTATAACGGGTCAGCTTCGAGAATTCCAGATGGAAAATGGTGTTTGATACTTGGTTCATGAATTCTGTATCATGGGAAATGAGCATGAAAGCATACGGATACTCTTTCAAATAATTCGTCAGCCAGCGAATATGCTCAACGTCCAAATAGTTGGTCGGCTCATCAAGCAATAGGACTTGTGGCTGTTCTAAAAGGAGCTTTGCCAATAAAACTTTTGTACGTTGGCCACCACTTAGTGCGGAAACGTCCCGATCCAGTCCGATGGCATCTAACCCAAGCCCGCGTGCTGCTTCCTCAATTTTAATATCAAGGGAATAAAATCCGCCTGCATCAAGACGATCCTGAATTTCTCCCATTTCTTCTAATAATGCTTCAAGTTCTTCAGGTGTTGCCTCCGCCATTTTTGAAGTCACTTCATTCAGAGCCTTTTCTTGTTCAAAAAGCGGAAGAAAAGCATCCTTTAGGACATCCCGCATTGTTTTTCCTGGTGTCAAAACTGTATGCTGATCAAGGTATCCATAATGAACATTAGGAGTCCATTCAACACGACCTGAATCATGAATTAATTGTTTAGTAATAATATTCATCAAGGTCGATTTCCCAACCCCGTTTGCACCAACTAAACCTACATGATCTTCTGCAAGTAATCGAAAGGAGACATCTTTAAATAGTGTTCTGTCACCAAA
>NZ_JBALOZ010000152.1:476-1407 GCF_036965125.1 Bacillus sp. JJ1503 | reverse complement strand
AATATAATCAGGAAGGAAAACTCACTTCGTTTTCTGTACATGGTCAATTTCCTTCTGAAGAAATAGTTAAAGAAGAAACTTTTAAGCTTTCCCTTGGAAAGGTGGAACATTTGGGGAAGGAACAATTGAAATTGATTGAATTTCCTTCCTATGAAAAGGAAAAAATATTTTCTGTTTATATGGTCGAAGAGATTTATGTTACGAATGATGGAACGTCTACGATTCCATTTGAAATAATAGCGGATGTAAGGTCGTTTTTGAAAATAGGTAAAACTATTTCTTGGAATAAACCAATTAATGAACCATTTATAAGAAAAGAGATTAGTTGGATTGAAGATGTCACGGTTGATCAAGCATTTTCATGCGAGCCAAGTCCTTTTTCATTCCCAATCACAAAGGTAGAACAAGAGAAATGTGAGATGGCAGTAGAGGAGTTATTAAGACGGGAATATCCGAAAGATACTGGAAAATGGATGCTTAAAACTCTACATCGTGACAAAGGATATATTCATGCAATATTGAGGGCTAACCACCAGGATAATCTTGTCTTTCAAAGAAAGTTGATGATTATGATTGATGCGAGAAGCCTTCAAGCAGCAAATTACATGGATAACAAACCAATGTTGGAGAGTTATGATCAATTTCAAGCGCCTGATAAAGTAACGATCACGAAAGATGAAGCATTTGAAAAAATCAAGGAATTGTTTGAGCTCAAACCTTATTATGTATATGACTTTAAGCAAAAACAATATGTTTTATGCGGAAAAATTGATTGTCATCATGGAGTAAATGCAGGAAGCGGTGAAGTTATTTCATTAGATGACTTATAGTTTTATTAGTTGAGGAGGACATTAAATCCGCTATTTTTATTAAATGACTATAATTTAGGGGCTTACCGGACACTGAGTACGTTATTTACGAAAAAACACAG
>NZ_JBALOZ010000152.1:0-372 GCF_036965125.1 Bacillus sp. JJ1503 | reverse complement strand
GGAACTGATGTCCGCTAAGCTCAGATAGAAATAACCTTAGGTGCGGTGCCACACTAGTCAACGTTCTTACGGTTAGGATATTGCCTGATTTAACCTAGATAGAATCAAGAATAAAAAACTTCACATGATTGTACAAAATAATAGACGAAGAAGTAATATCTTGACATATAAACAATTTTGTAATAAATTATCTTTAATTCAAGATAGTTTATTTTGAGATATGTTAAAAAGAAAGTTCAATGTGAAATTGTTGAACAGATTAATGTAATCCTAAAAGGAGTATGTTCACATGTATATAGTTGCTGTCGGTCTCAGCCATGAAACAGCACCCGTGCAAATTAGGGAGAAATTTTCTTTTCATTCTTCTCAACT
>NZ_JBALOZ010000151.1:11532-11878 GCF_036965125.1 Bacillus sp. JJ1503 | reverse complement strand
GGGGAATTGCGGTTCAGTCTAAGTTTCTTGGTGTGGGGGCTGTTGTGCCGTTTGCCAAAGCCGGGGTTGGTGCGGTAGCCACCCAATCCTATGCGAATACTTCTTATGGCCCGAAGGCACTTGAATTATTTGCTCAAGGGAAAACAGCACAAGAGGTAATGGATATCATAACGGAGGAGGATCCGCAAAAAGGGTTGCGCCAGGTTGGAATCATTGATGCGTTCGGTAACGCGGTTACCTTTACGGGAAAAGGCTGTTATGACTGGGCTGGGGGAATCACAGGCCCTCATTTTGCGGCGCAGGGAAATATTTTGGTAGACGAAAAAACGGTACATGCGATGGCGGA
>NZ_JBALOZ010000151.1:0-11511 GCF_036965125.1 Bacillus sp. JJ1503 | reverse complement strand
TTGCTAGCGGCACTTGATGCGGGGCAATCAGCAGGCGGGGATAGCCGGGGCCAGCAATCTGCGGCACTCCTTGTTGTAAAAGATAGAGGCGGCTATGGCGGATTTAATGATCGTTATGTTGATCTTCGGGTTGATGACCATTCGGGACCGATTAAGGAGCTCATTCGCATTTACCAGCTGCAGCAGCTTTATTTCGCTCCAGCTAAGGCGGAAAATATTGTTGAGGTTGAGGGAGAAGTGAAGGGGTCTGTTGTACAAGAATTGGTTCGCCTCCAATATTTGGATGCCCAGCATGATAATGAACAGCTTTTTAAAGCGTTGACTACCTACATTCATACCGAAAATTTCGAAGCCCGAGAGCAGGCACAGGGGAAAATTGATTTGGATGTTTTGACGTATATGAAGAAGCAAAAAAAATAGCAGGCGGTCATGCCGCTATTTTTTTCTGTCCGGATTAGAAGTGGCGGATATATTTGAAATTTCGCGGATATATCGATAGAAGTGGCGGATATATTGAAAATCTCGCGGATATATCACTGAAAGTAGCGGATATATCAGAACTTAGCAATTTTACCAATAAAAATATATACAAATTTCAGTTCATTTAACAAAAGAATTCCAATTCGTATAATAAAATACAGACAATAAACTTCGAAGCCATCTAAAAATATGGTAAGAACAAACTATAAACAGTTTTCCGCCTAAATTCCCTTCTTACCCCTCCTAACCCCCATAAGTTGTCACTCCCTAGTGAAAGTGTTAATATTAATAGGTGTAAATATGCGATTTCATGGGAGGATTCAGCCGGTTAGCAGCGAATCTTTTTTAAGCTAAGCTGAGATTTAAGCAGATTGTAAAATAAGGCTTTCACATTTCCTCCCATATCCAATATAAAGGAGCGTTTTAAATGCTTGGAATTTTAAATAAAGTATTCGATCAAAATAAACGCGAATTAAAACGCCTAACCAAAATAGCTGATCAAGTAGAAACTTATGCGGCAGATATGGAAAAGCTTTCAGATGATGAGCTCCGCGGGAAAACGGAAGAATTTAAAGCGCGCTACCAAAAAGGCGAGTCATTGGATGATTTGCTAGTAGAAGCTTTTGCGGTTGTGAGAGAAGGCTCGCGCCGTGTTCTTGGTCTATATCCGTACCCTGTTCAAATCATGGGGGGAGCGTCCCTGCATGATGGAAATATTTCCGAGATGAAGACAGGGGAAGGGAAAACCTTAACCGCTACGATGCCCGTGTATTTAAATGCTCTATCAGGCAAAGGGGTTCATGTTGTAACGGTGAACGAATATTTGGCGAGCCGTGATGCGAACGAAATGGGCCAGCTGTATGAATTTCTTGGGCTCACTGTCGGGTTGAATTTAAATGGCCTGACAAAGGAAGAGAAGCAGGCTGCGTACTCTGCGGATATTACGTATGGCACAAATAACGAGCTCGGCTTCGATTATCTTCGTGACAACATGGTTCTTTACAAAGAGCAAAAGGTTCAGCGCCCGCTTTATTATGCGGTCATTGACGAGGTTGACTCGATTTTAATCGATGAAGCCCGTACGCCTTTAATTATTTCTGGTACTGCGCAAAAGTCAGCGGCCCTCTATATTCAGGCGAACGCTTTCGTACGTACGCTGAAAAAAGACGAGGATTATACATTTGATGAAAAAACAAAAGGAGTTCAGCTGACAGAAGAAGGGATGACGAAGGCTGAGCGTGCTTTTGGCATTGAGAACCTGTTTGACATTAGCCATGTAACCTTAAATCATCATATTACGCAGGCATTAAAGGCTCATTCGAGCATGCATCTTGATGTGGATTATGTCGTTCAAGAAGGTGAAATTGTCATTGTTGACCAATTTACCGGTCGTTTAATGAAGGGGCGCCGCTATAGTGACGGGCTTCATCAGGCCATCGAGGCAAAAGAAGGTCTGGAAATTCAAAATGAAAGCATGACGCTAGCCACGATTACATTCCAAAACTACTTCCGTATGTATGAGAAGCTTGCGGGGATGACGGGTACAGCGAAGACAGAGGAAGAGGAATTCCGCAATATTTACAATATGAATGTTGTCGTGATTCCAACGAACCGTTCGATTGCCCGTGATGATCGTGCCGATCTTATTTATTCATCGATCGATGGAAAATTCCGTGCGGTTGTGGAGGATATTGCGGAGCGCTACAAAAAAGGACAGCCTGTTCTTGTCGGTACAGTTGCGATTGAAACATCCGAAGTGATTTCGAAATATTTAACGAAAAAGGGCATTCGCCACAATGTTCTAAATGCGAAAAACCATGGACGTGAGGCTGAAATTATTGCCAATGCGGGTGAACAGGGTTCTGTTACGATTGCGACAAACATGGCAGGACGTGGTACGGATATCAAGCTGGGTGAAGGCGTTAAGGAATTGGGCGGATTAGCTGTTATCGGAACGGAACGCCATGAAAGCCGCCGGATTGATAACCAGCTCCGCGGACGTTCTGGCCGTCAGGGAGACCCTGGGGTTACGCAATTTTACCTTTCAATGGAAGACGAGCTAATGCGCCGCTTCGGTTCTGACAATATGAAGTCGATGATGGAGCGTCTTGGTATGGACGATTCTCAGCCGATTCAAAGTAAAATGGTTTCTAAAGCGGTTGAATCTGCGCAGAAGCGAGTGGAAGGAAATAACTTTGATGCTCGTAAACAGCTTTTATCCTATGATGATGTCCTTCGCCAGCAGCGTGAAATTCTTTATACACAGCGTAATGAAGTGTTGGAATCAGAAAATCTTCGTGAAATCGTTGAGAAAATGATTATGACTTCCCTAGAGCGTAATGTGGAAGCATTTGCTCCTAATACTGGCGATGATGAAGAGTGGAACTACCAAGGTCTGGTCGATTATGTGAATGGAAATCTTCTGCATGAAGGAGATATCACGGTTAATGACCTTCGCGGCAAGGAATCTGATGAAATCGTTGATGCGATTTTTGCAAAAGTAAAAGAACGCTACGATGAAAAAGAAGACATTCTTCAGCCAGAACAAATGCGTGAATTTGAAAAGGTTATCGTTCTCCGTGCAGTAGATTCGAAATGGATTGATCATATTGATGCGATGGATCAGCTTCGCCAAGGAATTCACCTTCGTGCGTATGGTCAAATTGATCCATTAAGAGAATACCAGCATGAAGGCTTCGCGATGTTTGAGCACATGATCGCGGCGATTGAAGAGGATGTAGCGAAATATATCATGAAGGCTGAAATTCGCAATAACCTTGAGCGTCAAGAGGTAGCAAAGGGTCAGGCTGTAAACCCTAAAGAAGATGGCGAAAAGGTGAAGAAAAAGCCAGTGGTCAAGCAAATCAGCGTGGGCCGAAATGACCCATGTATTTGCGGAAGCGGCAAAAAATATAAAAACTGCTGTGGGGTTAATGGATAACTGCTCACAGAAGAACTAATAAGGGCCGGCGAGCCGTTCAGAACACCTTTGCCGGCCTTCTTGCGGTTTTTTTAGCCTAAAAGGGCAAATTTCTATAAATTAGATGTGAAATTTTTAATAGGAAACAGTATAATAAATATCATGTTTTTTTAAATAAGGCTAAATTAGTGATTGTTGTTGATTTAGCCATATGTTTGATAATATTCCTGAGTAAAAATAACAATTCATTATATGAGGTGACGAAATTGGAATTAGCAGATATTCGACATGAGTTAGAAAAAGCAGCTAAGCGATTGGCGGACTTTAGGGGGTCTCTTTGACTTAGAAAACAAAGAGGCACGAATTGCGGAGCTTGATGATACGATGCTTCAGCCTGGTTTCTGGGATGATCAGCAGCAAGCACAAGTAGTAATTGGAGAGCTTAATGGATTGAAGGATCAAGTGCATGAGTTGTATGATTTGAACGAAACGTATGATAATTTGGAGTTAACCTATGAGCTTGTTAAGGAAGAGGATGACCAGGAGCTTCGGCAAGAGCTTGAGGCAGAGTTAAAGGAAATGTCCAAACGCTTCAACGAGTTTGAGCTGCAGCTTCTTCTTAGCGAGCCATATGATAAAAATAATGTCATTCTTGAGCTGCATCCAGGTGCGGGCGGAACGGAATCACAGGATTGGGGCTCCATGTTGCTGCGCATGTATACGAGATGGGCTGAAAAGAAAGGCTTTAAAGTTGAGACACTCGACTACCTTCCGGGAGACGAGGCTGGGATCAAAAGTGTAACCTTGAGTATTAAAGGCCACAATGCATACGGCTATTTAAAGGCGGAAAAAGGGGTGCACCGTTTAGTCCGAATTTCTCCATTTGATTCCTCAGGCCGTCGTCATACCTCCTTTGTTTCATGTGAAGTTATGCCGGAATTTAATGATGAGATTGATATCGACATTCGGACAGAGGATTTAAAGATTGACACTTACCGTTCAAGTGGTGCCGGCGGGCAGCACGTTAATACAACGGACTCTGCAGTAAGGATCACGCATATTCCAACAGGAGTGGTTGTGACGTGTCAAACGGAGCGTTCCCAAATTAAAAACCGTGAACATGCCATGAAGATGCTTAAAGCCAAGCTCTATCAGAAGAAAATCGAAGAGCAGGAACAGCAAATGGCCGATATTCGCGGGGAGCAAAAAGAAATCGGCTGGGGAAGCCAAATTCGTTCTTACGTATTTCATCCATACTCAATGGTAAAGGATCATCGGACAAACACAGAATCTGGGAATGTGCAGGCCGTCATGGACGGAGAACTGGATTCATTTATTGATGCTTTCCTCAGGTCAAAATTAAGTTAATAGATAAAAGCCTTTGCTCGATCTTACTATCAGCAAAGGCTTTTTTGTTTTATTGGGAATTTTGGCGTTTGCCTTTGATGATTGGGAGGCAATTACTTGAAGTGGATTCTCTTCCTTCGATTTCTTTAGTGCGTACTGTTTTTCTTTGTGTGAAGTTTTGTATCAACAGAAGTGACCTTTAAATTTTCAGAAATAATTCGAAAGTGTTCATCATGTTGATCTAATTTTGAATGGATATGCTTGAAATGGCTTCTAAACTCTGTAGCATTATTCTGAACCGTCTCCTCAAGCTTATAAAGTCTATGATCAATTGTATCCAATCTTTCATCAACGGCATCGAATCTTTGGTCCATAGCATCAAGTCTCTGGTCAACGGCGTTGAATCTTTGATCCATAACATCAAATCTTTGATCCATAACATCAAATCTTTGATCCATCGCGTCAAACCTGCGATCCATCGCCTCAAACCTTTGGTCAATCGATACAAACTTTTGATCAACGGCATCAAACTTTTCATCAACCGCATCGAATCTTTGATCAATTTTATCAAATCTCTTAGAATGATCTTTCAGCTGATCTAGAATTTCATAAAGAATTTTCTCCATCTTTGTTCACCTCCTTTTCGTGATTATACCACAGAATCAGGCTGAAAAAGCCTTTAGCCTTTTACTCATTCATAGTTTTAGCCAATACTCCGCAACCTACTATATAGGAAAAATTCCTAGGTCATTTTACCGCGTTAAAACAGCAGTCTGATGGCATTTACACATACATAACCTCATGCTATACTCACTGACGGCATTAGCTGCAATATCTGATTTTTACTTAAAAGGAGTTTTCCTATGAGAAAAGCAAGACGCGATTTTTCACAGAACATAATATGGGAAACCATGCAGGAATATCTATCCATACTCATCGGTGCTGCAATCATAGCGATTACGTTCAATGTGTTTCTGCTGCCGAATCAAGTGGCATCTGGCGGGGTAAGCGGGATTAGTACGATTTTGGCCGCGGTTGTGGGCTGGGAGCCGGCGTATGTGCAATGGGCTTTTAATATACCGCTCTTTATTGCCGGAATTGTGTTTCTCGGGAAGCAGTTTGGGGTGAAAACGCTGGCAGGTACCGTTTTTCTGCCGTTTGTCGTTTTTTTGACAAAGGGGTTTGAGCCATGGACAAATGACCCGTTATTAGCCTCCCTATTCGGCGGGATCGGAGTGGGACTTGGGCTGGGGATCGTTTTTAGAGGGAAAGCATCAACTGGCGGAACCGATTTGGCTGCACAGATTATTAATAAATACACGGGCCTGACACTTGGGACATGTGTTGCGATTATTGACGGCTTAATTGTACTGACTGCTGCGATTGTGTTTGATATTGAGAGAGGGCTTTACGCATTGCTGGCTCTCTATGTGACGAGTAAGACAATTGATATTGTTCAAATTGGAATGAAACATTCAAAGATGACGTTGATTATTACGGAAAAAGAAAATGAAGTTCGTGAAGGAATTCTGAATAAAATAGACAGGGGTGTGACAAAACTAACAGCATATGGCGGTTATACCGAAAATGAACGCCCGATTCTAATGTGTGTCGTCGATCAGACAGAATTCACAAAGTTGAAACAATTGGTCAAAACCATTGATCCTGCTGCGTTTGTCGTGGTTTCGGATGCCTCTGAGGTCCTTGGGGAGGGTTTCAAAAGGGTATAAGATATTGGTATAATATAGCTGTAGTATGTAATTTTACCAGAGGGGGATATAATGGTGAAAAAGAAGCTTCTTGCATTATTAATGGGTACATCCCTAGTTCTTGCTGCTTGTGGCGGCGGTGGCGACAATGCTACTGAAAAAGAGGATACAGGTACAACAGGCACCACAAACGGCGGTGAAACAACAACAGCTGGAGATGGAGATGCTCAAAAGCTGTATGATCAAAAATGCTCAAGCTGCCATGGTGCCAACCTTGAAGGTACTGTTGGTCCAAAACTTTCTAATGTTGGGGCTAGCCTATCCAAAGAAGATATTGAAAATATCATTGCGAATGGACAAGGTGCAATGCCAGCAGGTCTTCTTAAAGGCGATGAAGCAACACAAGTTGCAGATTGGTTAGCTGCTAAAAAGTAAATAAAACGAGAAAAACGCTCTGTTTTTAAAGACAGAGCGTTTTTTTTATAAGAAAGCATTACTTTTCTTGAGTTTAAAGTAAGCTACTTCTGAAAAGTAGAGTTTAAAAAAATAATCTCTTAAGGGCAAAGTTGTTTATCTTTATTTTAAACTATCGCCATATTTCACTGTTGGCCTTTCTTTTCAATAGCGCCCATTCCCTCTAAAAGTATCTTGGCATCAGAATTTAAATATTGGACTACGTCATTTCTTAATAGCAGTTCCGCTTTATCCTTTATAAATAATTTTAATCCCCTTAAATCAAACCTAGTTGCATAAGTATTAATTGAATGTATTGTTGCCATGTCCTGTCTGCTAAGAGACTTTGTAATTGAACTGTTTGTGAAAAAATCTAGTAAAGTCCTTGCATTACTTTTTAAAAGGTTTTTATTTCCATTTAATGAGTCGATATTCTCTTCAATATACTTTCTTGCAGTAACTAAATCCAGTTCTTCCACACTGATATTAATTTTAGATATTAGTTCTTGAATTTGCATATCATCATTCCCTTACCTTTTCCTTTTGCTTCTAGTATCGGATTCAAGTAAGAAAATTGAAGGCTTATCGACAATATTAGACATAATACTTACTTTTCATTTGGCGTTCGTGTTGTTGCGCATTATTGTCCTAATGTAAAAAAGCACATTAATATGTGCTTTAAATAAATTCAAATTCATAATCTTCGAGTGTCTATCCTTCGCCTAAATCTCTTGGGTGTCTTGGTTTCTTCCTTTGGGCAAAGCCCAGCCTGTTCAATTACTCCAAAAATCAAAAATAATCTCCAAAGGGCAAAGCAAGACCTATTCATTTATCACAAAAGTCAAAAGGAGTCTTTCCATGAGGCTCATTTTGTGCTTGTCGGGGGTGAACACAAGGAAAGCTTCTGCGAATATTCATTGCAGGAACAATTGTACTTTGATTGTCCGAAGGTGCTTGCGATTTTTTATTTCCCTCTAAATCCACTTATTTCACCGTGAAAAGAAAATGTAATAATTTTTCAAGGTAATTAGACAACCTATGATGTTATAATGGAAAAGTATAAATAGCTGAGGTGTCTTGTTTACGTTTTTTTGCTGTCGAATTTTAACGAATATTGTTTGACTGAGGCCCTAATAAAGTGAGCGGCCACTCAATCGAAACTTTAAGAAATATTAGGTGATGTAAATGATAGAAATGCAAGATGTATATAAAAAGTACCCAAATGGTGTAGTTGCTGCAAATGGGATTGATGTACATATTAAGCCGGGAGAGTTTGTGTATGTCGTAGGTCCAAGCGGTGCGGGGAAATCAACTTTTATCAAAATGATGTATAGAGAAGAGAAGCCTACGAGCGGAACGATTACAATAAATGGCGTAAACCTTGGGAAGTTAAAAGCGAATAAGGTCCCTCTCCTTCGCCGTAATATTGGAGTTGTATTCCAGGACTTTAAACTGCTGCCAACTTTATCCGTTTATGAGAATGTCGCTTTTGCGCTAGAAGTGACAGAGGAACAGCCTAAATATATTAAGAAACAGGTTATGGAAACGCTGGAGCTTGTGAATTTAAAGCATAAAGCCCGTATGCTGCCAACTGAATTATCTGGGGGGGAGCAGCAGCGTGTGTCAATTGCGCGTTCCATCGTCAATTCCCCTAAGGTTGTAATCGCAGACGAGCCAACGGGAAATCTTGACCCTGACACATCATGGGAAATTATGAACATCTTTGACGAAATTAACACAAGGGGTACGACTGTCGTGATGGCAACACATAATAAGGAAATCGTAAATACGATTAAGCACCGTGTAATCGCCATTGAGGGCGGAAAGATCGTTCGTGACCAGCAGAGAGGTGATTATGGCTATGAAAGCTAGAACATTACGCCGTCACCTAAGAGAGAGCTTGAAGAGTCTTGCGAGAAACGGCTGGATGACTTTTGCCTCTGCCAGTGCTGTAACGGTAACGCTTATTTTGGTCGGTGTTTTCTTCGTTATTATGATGAATTTGAATAAAGTGGCAACCGATTTAGAGGAGCAAGTTGAAATCCGCGTCCATGTCGATGTTGCTGCCAATGAACAGGATCAGAAGATATTAGGGGAAAAGATTGAAAAAATTTCAGAGGTGAAATCCGTTGTTTATTCTCCGAAAGATAAGGAGCTTGATAATCTGATTGAAAGCTTCGGAGAAGAAGGGGAAGCCTACAAGCTGTTTGAACAGGACAACCCGTTAAATGATGTCTTTGTTGTCAAAACAAAGAAACCTGCTGACACGATGATGGTCGCGAAAAAGATTGAAAAAATGGAATACGCGGCAAAGGTTAATTATGGCCAAGGGAAGATTGAAAAGCTCTTCTCATTCATCAAATCCAGCCGTAACGTTGGGATCGTTCTTATTGTGGGATTATTGTTTACGGCCATGTTCCTGATCTCGAATACGATCAAAATCACCATTGTTGCTAGAAGAAGAGAAATTGAGATTATGAGATTAGTAGGGGCTACCAATGCCTTTATCAGATGGCCATTCTTCTTGGAGGGCTTATGGCTCGGTATCATTGGGGCCATTATGCCAATCATTCTCGTTACGGTCTCGTACTATTATCTATATGATTTCCTTGCACCGAAGCTTAAAGGGAATTTTATAGAGATTCTCGCTTTTAACCCATTTGTCTACCAAATTTCCGGTTTGCTGCTCCTCATGGGCGCATTGATTGGAATTTGGGGCAGTATGATGTCTGTTAGAAAGTTTTTAAAAGTATAGGAATTTACGGAGGAAGGGGCCACTGGCTTCTTCCTTTTTGCGTTGTATTGAAATCGTGTTCTAAGTTTTCTATGTAGTCCGCAAAAATAAGATCTCATAAACCCTATCTCTCATAAAACTCTCATAACCCGTCCATTTTGGTCATATATTGAATTATTAAGGCCTCCCAATTATTCAAAAAGGCGTCAATATTTTTGAAAAAATGTTTATAAAAAGCGAAAGCATTCGCCTTCCCAAAAGCGGAACTAATCACCCTTAGTGTGTAGCGAATAGAAAGGAAGATGGGATGAATAGAAAATGGATGGCGTTATTGATGACAGGTTCACTTCTGACAGGGGCGGGCGGTACATATGCGGGCATGAAAGTCTTAAGCCAAGGTACCGTGCTGGAACGATTAGAAAATAAATCTTCCGAAATGGAAGAGGGAAATTTCCCATCGGCAACTGGAAAAGGTGATTTAACAAAAGTAGAGCAGGCGTATAGTCTTATTCTTAATAGCTATGTTGAAAAGGTTGGAGAGCAGCAGCTAGTAGAAGGAGCCATTCAAGGCATGCTTGCGACCCTTTCAGATCCGTATTCCATCTATATGGACAAGGAAACGGTCAAACAATTCAATGAGACTCTTGAATCCTCCTTTCAAGGAATTGGTGCAGAAGTAGGCATGGAGGAAGGAAAGATTATTATTATTTCCCCTTTTAAAGAATCTCCTGCCGAAAAAGCGGGATTAAAGCCCCGTGATCAGATATTGAAGGTGGATGGAGAAAGCTTAAAGGGGATGGATCTTTTCCAGGCAACCTCCAAAATCCGCGGAAAAAAAGGCACGAAGGTGAAGCTGGAAATCGCGCGCAATGGATTAAAGGAGTCGCTTATTGTTGAGGTGAAGCGTGACGAAATCCCTCAAATTACGGTGTTTCCAGAAATGAAAAGGCAAAATGGGAAGAAAATCGGTTATATCGAAATAACATCCTTTTCAAACGATACAGCTTCGGAGTTTGAAGAAAGCCTTAAGTCATTAGAGGAAAAAGGCATGGAAGGCTTAGTGATCGATGTGCGAGGGAATCCTGGTGGGCTATTAATATCGGTAGAGAAAATTTTGAAAGAGCTCGTCACAGATGGAAAGCCTTATATCCAAATAGAAAAACGCGAAGGTGAAAAGAAAAGATATTACTCGAGCTTAAAGGAGAAAAAGGAATACTCGATCGCCGTTCTAATTGATAAAGGCAGTGCGTCAGCTTCTGAAATTCTGGCGGGTGCCCTAAAAGAGGCGGAAGGATATGCGCTCATCGGGGAGAATACATTTGGCAAAGGGACAGTTCAGCAGCCGGTACCGATGGGGGATGGCAGCAATATTAAATTAACTTTATATAAATGGCTGACGCCTGATGGAAATTGGATTCATAATGAAGGGATCAAGCCGACATTGGAGGTAAAGCAGCCTAAGATTTTTTATACACATCCGCTCCAAATTAATAAAACTCTTGAGAAAGATATGAACAATGAGCAAGTGAAAAACGCACAGGAAATGCTCGAGGGCTTAGGCTATGGGCCAGGTCGAAGCGATGGATATTTCAGTGAATCTACGGAAACGGCTGTACGTGCTTTCCAACAGCAGCACGATCTGAAACCAACCGGAGCCATCGATAAAAAGACAGCCTCCGCACTCGAACAGGCGGTTATTGCCGAAATGAAAAAAGAAGAGAATGACATGCAGCTGCAAATGGCATTGCGGCTTGTAGCTAGATAATATAATGAAGGTCACCGTTTTTGATGAACGGTGGCTTTTCTGTTTTTTGAGGACCTTTGCCGCATGAAAAGTCCGTCCAGCTCAGCTGCAAGGACATTTTGAG
>NZ_JBALOZ010000150.1:0-19375 GCF_036965125.1 Bacillus sp. JJ1503 | reverse complement strand
ATTTTATCATTGGGCAATTATGTTAAAATGACCAATGTATAGATATGATGGAATACTAACAGGAAATTGATCTATTAAATGGAATTCATTATTGATTAGGAGGTTTATGTTAATAGCAACTGGGGAAAAAGATAAATAGCTAGGACAAATGGAGGTCATCAAAGTGCAGATTATTTTATATTTAAGTATAGCAGTCATCGCCATTGCTTTTCTCGTTCTTGTCATTTACCTATCAAAAACACTTAAGTCTCTTCAAGTTACACTAGATAGTGTTTCGAAAACGTTAGTAGGATTGGAGGGGCAGTTAGAAGGGGTAACAAGAGAAACAACGGCATTACTCGAAAAAACGAATGCGCTTGCAGAGGATATACAGCATAAATCAGAAAGTCTAGGCAGTGTTGTAAATGCAGTTAAGGAAGTAGGGGATTCTGTTCGAGGCTTCAATGGGTCCATCCAGAAGATTTCGCGCTCTATCGATAATCAACTAGAAGAAAATAAAGATAGAATTTCTCAAGTTGTTCAATGGAGTCAGATTATCATGGAGTTAAAGGACAAATGGAAAATGAGAAAACAAGCTCAATCCGATGAGGTTTCAGCTGACAAGCCTGTGCCTCAGAAAAGATGGATTAGAGAAAGAAATTTTTAGGAGGGATAAGGGTATGAGTAGTCAAGAGAGAAGCCAAAATGAACAAGGTCAATCAAAATCAGAGGAAAATATTAATACAAAGGATTTCTTAATAGGCGCACTAATTGGCGGAATGGTTGGTGCGGCTGCAGCACTTTTCCTTGCACCTAAATCTGGAAAGGAATTAAGAAATAATATTAATGAACAGGCTGTTGTTTTAAAAGAAAAAACAGGGCAATTACGTGAATCAGCTATGTCTAAGGGTACCCAGTTTGCTGGGGCCGCCAAGGAGAAATCAAATGTCCTTGCACAATCCGTATCCAAACAATCCATTGAATTGGTGAATAAGGTAAAAAGCATAAAGCCAATAGAAAATTTGACTGGCGGCGCTGAAGAAAATAAGACAGCAGTTAGCAATAAACAAGGCGCCAATAATGATGAAATACAGAAAAAGCTAGAAGAAACGAAAAAAGCTTTTGATGAAACGGAGCATAAATATAATCATTAATTTGGGGGAAAGTGATATGAAAAGGTTTAATGGAAATGAAGAATTTGAACAGGTTATGCAAGCTTCAGAGCAAGTAATGATCTTAAAGCATAGCTCTACATGTCCTATTAGTCAGGCTGCGTATGAAGAGTATGAGAGCTTTGCTAGTGAACATGAGAACCAGCAAATATATTATTTGGTTGTTCAAGAGGATCGCCCTTTATCTAACCACATTGCGGAGAAATATAATATTAAACACGAATCGCCTCAGGCACTGCTAATTAATAATGGCGAATTGGCCTGGCATACTTCTCATTGGAAAATTACCTATGATTCATTAACGAATGCAATAAAGGAACATAAATAAAAAACATCCGTTTTTAGCGGACTCTGGTTCCGTTATTTTTGAAAACAAGCCGATTTTTGGGCAGTATCGGACACACGTTCCTTTATTTGATGAAAATTCGTCATTATCTTCTTGTTTTTATCAAATAAAGGATTCTGTGTCCTTTAAAAAGTCCGCATCACTAATAGTACGGGTGCTAAGCCCAATAAAAAATGCGCAGAGTATTATATTCTCTGCGCATTTTTGTATTCAGTATCATTAGCTGTTTTCTTCAGCATTTTTATTACTAATTGTCATTTATACTTTAAATTCGAACCCGTTACGGTTTTGGATGTTTTTATTTATTCAAAGCAGTTGTTTTAATGGGCCAAACAATTTTTAAATCGTCTCCGGGTTCAATTGTACTATGAAATCTGGCCTGTGCCCCATTAACTAGCAAGACAAAGTTTCCATTAGATTCTGCTGGTATATCAATATCCACATGGCCAAACAGATCCTGAAAAATAAATGGCTCGATTCTGCCTTGTTCAATTATTAAATGGTCCCCATCCTGGATTAAGTCGTCCTCCAGTAACGTAACTCCTTGCCTCTTCACTGTGGAGACAGGCTTTCTAAGGTTAATCTTCTTGTCATTAAAGGAGACTGGGATGTTTTGTGACAGCATGATTTGTTTAAGCTGGGCAAATTCACGTACAGAAATAGCCGCCTTTTTTTCAATAACAATATGATCTCCATGTTCAAAACTATGATAGGATTTAATTTCCTTTCCGTTCCGGTATATTTTCCCAGAAAGGGGAGGAATAAAGGTTTCTTTTTCATTCAAATTAACTCGGAAAGGCCTAATTTCAGCAAGCAGTTCATGCAAATTAAGAGAAACGAGCATCTCTTCCACCGTTTCAGGAATTTTGCATATGATCGAATCACGGTCTTCTACAAGCTTATCTGGTGAAGCTGCAGTCCCGTTACAAATTAATGAAGCAGTAACGATATAGTGCTGCTCATTTATTTTGATTTGTTTCGATGGAATTTCATCGATTAGATCCTTTATGAGCACCTCTGCAGTTTGACCGTTCTTGCCTTTCTCAACAATGAGCTGATCTCCATTTTGTATGACGCTTTCTAATGAGCATGGGCTGTCATTGCATAGAATTAATGGAGCTTCTCCATGTCCGCCAGGAATTGTGATATTTTGTCCATTTAGATTCACTATCATGGCCAAACCTGGTTTTCCATATAATTTGTTCATCTTTATCCCAGCGGCAAGAAGACAGTCGCCAACAGTCAATTGTTTTACTTCGAATAATCGTACGGGCTGGTCATTTACATAAACAGTTTTGTATTGAACAGGGGATTTATGGGCAGCTATAGCAATTCCTATTGGCGTAACGAGCTCAGGTCCCTTTGTAATATGATCTGATAAAGTCAAAGATTGTATCGCATCAATTCCTCTGATTGCGACCCTGTTTTCGGGGAGATTTAATTTTTCCGCCACCCGTTTTGGCAACTCTGGTGTTTGGCTCCCACCACCTACAAGCATCACTGCTTTTGGCGGCTGCTGGTTGTTTAGATCAAGTATTTCCTCACATATTGACATTGCTAGCTTTTCTAATGCAGGAGAAATCCTTTGAACGATTTCATCCTTTTGGATCTCTGATTCAAATCCAAGTATGTCTGTAACCATTATCGAATCATGGTTAAGCAGTTCTCTTTTTGCCTTTTCTGCTAAAGGAAAATCCAAAAGGAGCTGATCACTGATCGCTTCTGTAATCTCATCCCCAGCTACCGGAACCATTCCATAAGCAATAATTGTTCCAAGATCTGTAATCGCAATATCAGAGGTTCCTGCCCCAATATCCACTAAAGCCACATTTAACCGGCGCATAGATGGGGGAATTAGAACATTAATGGCCGCAATTGGCTCTAGTGTTAAAGCTTCCATTTCAAGTCCAGCACGATGAAGAGCCGATAGAAGGGATTCAACAACAACCTTAGGCAAAAAGGTAGCAATAATTTCGACAGAGGCTTCTTCCCCCTGCTGGTCAATTAAACTGCCGATTTCTTCTCCATCCAATCGATAATAAAGAACCGAATAACCGACACAATAATAGTACGTTTTGTTTGATTGATATTTCTCTGCTACAATTGCTTGTGCCTGTTGAACAGCACTTAATTCTAAATGAAGGATATCTTCTTTTTGAATTAATGGCTTGCCGTTAATATCAATACTTACTTTAGCGCGTTCTGTCTTTAAGGCACGGCCAGCAGCAGCGACACAGACCTTTTTTAGCGAACCATGTTTTATTTCTAGTTCTTCCTTAATTTCGGTAATAATTTTGGAGACTGCTAATACATCATGAATTTGTCCATCATGCATGGCACGTTCCGTATGTTCTTTGACAAGGATATCAACAACATGATATTTGCCCTCAGTTTCATCTAAAATAATCCCATTCACAGAACGAGTGCCTATATCTAAAGCAAACAGCTTCTTTTGTTCAAGCAAGTTTACACACCTTCTTTGACTAATAAGAAAAAGTAAAATGAATGATAAAAGAAAACGCTTTATTACAGAAAAGCGTTTAATTATTAAAGAAATAATTAGTGACATGTCAGAAGATTTCATATATAATAATTCTAATTATTAAAAATGTACCACATATTTACGAGGCGATAAAGTAGAATGAGCAGAAACAAATGCGGAATAGAAAATAATCCTTTTGAAAATATTATTTATTCAGCATTAAAATTCGGATGAGAATGAATAAGTCATCCAATTTCATTCATATCGGACTCAAAAATTAAATTTGAGAAGGGAAGGGACAGGAAATGAGTAATGAACTTAATCAGTTGAGAGATCGTGTAGATGAACTAAATCTACAGCTTCTTTCACTAATCAACGAAAGAGCGAAGTTGGTTCAGGAAATTGGAAAGGCGAAAGAAACACAAGGTGTTCACCGCTATGATCCTGTCCGTGAGCGCCATATGCTCAATTTAATAAAAGAGCATAATGACGGCCCTTTTGAAAATTCAACAATTGAACATGTGTTCAAGGAGATTTTTAAGGCGGGATTAGAACTGCAAGAGGATGATCATCGTAAAGCACTTCTTGTTTCAAGAAAGAAAAAGCCTGAAAATACGATTGTTGATTTAAAAGGAGTAAAGATTGGTGATGGAAATCAGCATTTAGTATTTGGCCCTTGTGCAGTTGAATCGTATGAGCAGGTTGCAACAGTTGCTGATGCTGTTAGGTCTAAGGGGCTTAAGCTGCTTCGCGGTGGAGCGTATAAACCGAGAACATCCCCATATGATTTCCAGGGACTTGGACTGGAAGGTCTTAAAATCTTAAAAAGAGTTGCCGATGAATTCGATTTAGCTGTTATCAGTGAAATTGTTAGCCCTAATGATATTGAAACAGCTGTTAACTATATTGATGTTATTCAAATCGGTGCACGAAACATGCAGAATTTCGAGCTTTTAAAAGCTGCAGGTGCTGTCAATAAGCCAGTGCTACTAAAGCGCGGAATTGCGGCAACGATTGAAGAATTCATTAACGCCGCAGAGTACATTATGGCACAGGGTAATGGACAAATCATTCTTTGCGAACGCGGAATTCGTACGTATGAGCGTGCTACTCGCAATACTCTTGATATTTCTGCCGTACCGATTTTAAAACAGGAAACACACTTGCCTGTCTTAGTTGATGTGACACATTCAACAGGAAGACGTGATTTACTTCTTCCAGCAGCAAAGGCAGCATTAGCCATCGGAGCTGATGGAGTTATGGCTGAAGTTCACCCAGATCCAGCTGTAGCTTTATCTGATAACGCTCAGCAAATGGATTTAAAGCAGTTTGATGAATTTATGAAAGAACTGAAATCTTCTGCTTTTGCAAGAGTATAATACTTGAGAAGCCTTCTGCTAATTGTCAGAAGGCTTTTTTATTTTAAATTGTAAAATTTATACGCTTGACATTGCGGCATTCCCAAGTCTGTCGTATGATTAGTTACATAAATATAGATTGTGTAGCCACTCACAAACATCGTGGTGACTAGGTAATGATTGCTTGTTGTAAACTAGTAATAAATAAGTAACTTTGCCAATTATTTAAGGAGTGATATAGATGAATGTAACCATTTATGATGTTGCAAGAGAGGCTAACGTTTCCATGGCAACGGTTTCCCGGGTAGTAAACGGAAATCCTAACGTAAAGCCCGCAACAAGAAAAAAAGTATCAGAAGTCATTGAAAGGCTAGGATATCGCCCAAACGCTGTTGCTCGCGGACTAGCTAGTAAAAAAACAACAACGGTTGGGGTAATTATTCCAGATATTTCAAATATCTTTTTTGCCGAGCTGGCTAGGGGAATTGAAGATATCGCCACAATGTATAAATATAATATTATTTTAAGTAATTCAGATCAAAATTTAGATAAGGAACTTCATTTAATTAATACAATGCTTGGAAAGCAAGTAGATGGAATTGTATTTATGGGTGGAAATATAACTGAGGAGCTAGTACAGGAATTTGAGAAGTCACCTGTGCCAATTGTGTTAGCGGGTTCAATAGAAGAAACAGAAAGAATTCCTTCCGTTAATATTGATTATGAGCAGGCAACATATGATGTAATTATTAATTTTATAAATAGAGGCCATAAAGATGTGGCTATTGTCATAGGACCATCCCATGATCCTATTAATAGTGTGAAAAAGCTTGAAGGCTACAAACGTGCCTTGGCTGAAAAAGGTCTGCCATTTAAGGAGGAATTAGTGGCAGAAGGTGATTACACATATGATTCAGGAATTGAAGCATTTGAAAAGCTACTTGAGGCTGAAACAAAACCAACCGCGATTTTTTCTTCTTCAGATGAAATGGCGCTTGGCCTTGTTCATGGCGCTGAGGATCGAGGTTTCAATGTTCCGGAGGATTTTGAAGTAATCAGCTCAGATAACACGAAATTGTCGTTAATGGTTCGCCCGCAGCTAACGACAATCGTACAGCCGCTCTATGATATTGGCGCAGTTGCGATGAGACTCTTAACGAAATATATGAACAAGGAAGAAGTAACAGATCATATCATCGTACTCCCTCACCGCATCGAAGAACGAAGCTCAACAAAATAATAAAATAGCCGAGTGGAAATGGTTATTTCCGATCCGGTATACTGTAAAGATGAGCTTGTTACAAAATAAAAGGACCCTTTTGGGTCCTTTTGCGATTAAATGCTTTTTTAACTTGTCTTTTTACTTTGGTTTCGTATCGGATATAAGGCCTTATCAAGTGTCTGTTTATTTTTTTCTGTAATTTCCATTTTTCTTGGAATTGGCTTGTACATGTCGCCGGGGTCATCCCAATGTATTGGAAGCGGAACGGGTGAAGCATCCTTCCATGTATTCACCCACTCCGATGGCAAATCTCCGGTACCAATTTGCTTGTTCGTCATTTCCAACCAAATTAAAGCCCATGCACGAGGGACTACCCGCCATATATCGTACCCACCTCCACCTACTGCAATCCATCTGCCATCACAGTATTCATGGGCTATTTCATGAGCTAGCTTCGGAATTTCGCGATAAATATTAATGGTTGATGAAAGATGTGTCAGTGGATCTAAATAATGTGAATCAGCACCGTTTTGTGTTAGGATCACATCCGGTTTAAAATACGCTGCAATTTCTCTTATAGAAGTACGGTATATGTCTAGCCAGGAATCATCCTCCGTAAATGCATCAACAGGTATGTTAAAAGAATACCCATATCCCTTACCTTGACCCCGTTCATTAACATTTCCTGTTCCTGGAAATAAGTATCGGCCTGTTTCATGAATAGAAAGTGTACATACGCTAGGATCATCATAAAATGACCATTGCACACCGTCACCATGATGGGCATCTGTATCGACATATAGAACTCGGGCTTTATATTTTTCCTGAATGTATTTAATAGCGACTGAGCTATCATTATAAATACAAAAGCCTGAAGCTTTTCCCCTAAAGCCATGGTGGAGGCCTCCCCCAAGGTGAAGGGCATGCTTAGAACGGCCGCTCATGACATGATCAACAGCTGTTAAAGTTCCTCCAACTAGGAGCGAGCTTGCTTCATGCATTTTAGGGAATACGGGAGTGTCTTCTGTGCCAAGCCCATAATTCTCAGCTATTTCTTGTGAAAGCTGGCCGCTCCCTGCCAGTTTGACCGCATTCACATAATTGGGGTCATGTATTAGCTCCAATTCGTCATCTGATGCTCTTCTTGGCGCAATGATCTGATGTTTCTCAATAGAATTTAAATGCATTAGTAAATCGAGTGTAAGTTTAATCCTTAATTGATTAAAAGGATGGTTCTCACTGAATTTATAGTTCAGCAAATCCTCTGAAAAAACAAAAACTGAATCTTGAATCATGATGATTGCTCCGGATCATTAGGCCACAATACTTGATGACCAGCATCTTGTAAATCTTTAATGATGGAAAGTGGGTTCATTATTTGGACTCTTAAAACGATTATTTTATATTTTTCATCCTTCTTATCGGGATAAACTAACACACTTTGAATATTTGCTTTACGGTTTCGAATGACCGTTGTTATTTCGTAGAGCATTCCAGCTTTATTTGGTACTTTTACTTCTATTTGCGAGCCTGGCTGATGGGCACCTGTTAATTCAACTAATGTCCTTAGTAAATCAGTCTCTGTGACAATACCAACAAGCTTATCATCCTTTAATATTGGCAGACAGCCAATGCGGTGCTCGTAAAGAATCGCAGATATTTCCTCTACAAAATCGAGGGGATGTCCAGTGATAATATCTGTTTTCATAATCATTTTCAAAGGATTTTGTAAAAGCTCTTTAAATTTTTCTGTTTCAAAAAGGATGGAAGGAGTGGCATCACGTATGTCTCGGTCTGTTACTAATCCAATTAAGCGCTGATTTTCATCAATAATTGGCAGGTGGCGAATTTTCTTCTCATTCATTAGTTTAATGGCTTTTGCGATGCTATCATCTTTCGATAATGCCACAACTTCTGTCCACATAATTTCTTCGACAATCATTTCTATATCCCCCTATTTTGTCCAGCTCCAGCGCCTACCCCCGACGTACAGTACGTCGCGTTTTTGTCGACCTCGAGGTCATAAGCCAAGTCACTTAAAAAGGAAAGAACGCCTTTCCGAGTGACTTGTCTTATGCTTGTCGGACTTGCACAGGATGTGCTGACATCGGCGTTCGCCACGGGACGTGGCGGTTTTTAGTCGATGTTCTTTCGAGGCTCTTGCGCTTTTCTATCAATACATAAAACGATTCATAAATCGGAGGCGGTCAAATTTCTGTACAGAGTCAAGGTCGACCCTTTTACCGATCTTCGCCATTAAACAGTTAGCTGGATGAGAACTGATTTCTGGATCATCTGTTGCATACCATTCCAGTCCGCCTGCATTCATCATTTTCTCCATGACCTTTCGATATTCCCATACATTTAATCCTGTGCCTTTTAAATCCCAGTGCCAATAATATTCTGTTGTAATAATAATATAATCTTCCATTGCATCATCCATCATTGACACCTTTAAAAGGCTTTTACCCGTACCGGTACCTCTAAATTTAGGAATTACTTCAATGGCCCCAAGTTCAATTAAATTTTCCATTTTTCCTTCTGACCATCGTTCGAGCGGATCAGGGTATACGTATGTAACGTATCCGACAATTGTATCTCTGTACCTGGCAATAATAATTCTCCCTTCTGGCAGCCCGGCTATTTCGATAAGAGCCTTTTTTTGCTGCTCAGGTGGACGAAAAGCTACTAAGTCCTTATGAAACTCTAAGTCTGCTAATTTCTCAGGAGAAATAGGCCCTTCAATAATTAAATTTCCTTGCGGGGTTTTTAATTCTTTAGCATTATATGTTTTTCGATGTTCCATTTGTTTCACCGCCTAAGACAAATCATTATTAATTCTATTATACATAAAAATCATTATTTTTAAGTGACTTGACTTTATTTTCTGTATTATTCGAAAACAATTTGTGACAGTTTTATTCACGATGAAGAAGGCTACTAAGTATAGTTAATATCTATTTGTCATTAGTAGTAACATTTACTCATTTTTGTTTCCTGATAGTTAAATGGTTATGAAAATTATCCTATTGAATATTTTAAAAATTGAGAAAAGATAAAACCTATATTATAATAATAACAAACTTAAAACAGCATCAGCTCTCTCATTTACAAAGCGGATGCTTTGGGAGCCAAGCTGGAATCATCAGAGGGGGATATTGATATATGAAAATGGAAGCCTTACAAGCAACTCAAGGAGATTATAATTTAAAGAATTATGAAGAAACATACAAACAATTCGATTGGGCAGAAGGAGAGAAGGTATTCTCCTGGTATGATACAGGTCGAGTCAATATGGCTTATGAGGCTATTGACCGCCACGCAGAATCCTTCCGAAAAAATAAAATAGCTCTGTATTTCCGTGAAGGCTTAAGAAATGAAAAATATACATTTAAGGAAATGAAGGAGCTTTCTAATAAAGCAGGTAATGTTTTAAAAGCATACGGAGATGTTGAAAAAGGAGATCGCGTGTTTATTTTTATGCCGCGTTCACCTGAGCTTTATTTTGCTGCATTGGGTACGATTAAACTTGGTGCAATTGTCGGTCCGCTTTTTGAAGCATTTATGGAAGGGGCGGTTCGTGACCGTTTAGAGGACAGTGAAGCTAAGGTTCTTATTACGACACCTGAATTACTGAAGCGTGTCCCTGTCGATGAGCTTCCTGCTCTAAAAACTATTTTTCTAGTAGGAGAAGGAATTGAAGAGGAAGGGCCGTATATTGATTTTAATAAAAGATTAGCGGAAGCGAGCAATAAGCTTTCTATTGAATGGGTAGAACGGACAGATGGGTTGATCCTGCATTATACTTCCGGGTCTACTGGTAAACCAAAAGGGGTATTACATGTTCACAATGCTATGATTCAGAAATATCATACGGCAAGATGGGTTCTTGACATGCAGGAAGAAGATGTCTTCTGGTGTACGGCAGATCCGGGCTGGGTTACTGGAACCTCCTACGGGATGTTTGGGCCTTGGTTAACCGGAACGTCAAATTTAATAGTTGGCGGAAGATTTAATCCGGAATCCTGGTATAAAATGATTGAAGAGTATGGCGTATCAATCTGGTACAGTGCCCCTACAGCATTTAGGATGCTAATGGGAGCTGGAGATGAGGTTGTTAAGAAATTTGATTTAAGCAGCCTGCGCCATATTGTGAGTGTTGGAGAGCCTTTAAACCCTGAAGTAATAAAGTGGGGAATGAAGGTATTCCATTTAAGAGTCCATGATACTTGGTGGATGACTGAAACAGGAGCTTTATTAATCTGCAACTATCCTTGCATGGAGATTAAACCTGGATCGATGGGCAAGCCTATACCAGGTGTTGTGGCTGCCATTGTAGATGACCAAGGAAATGAACTGCCTCCATATCGCATGGGCAACCTGGCCATTAAAAAAGGCTGGCCAGCTATGATGCATGCGATTTGGAATAATAAAGAGAAATATGAATCCTATTTCATGCCTGGAGACTGGTATGTTTCAGGTGATTCAGCTTATATGGATGAAGATGGCTACTTATGGTTCCAAGGACGTGTGGATGATGTGATTATGACATCTGGGGAAAGAGTCGGACCATTTGAAGTGGAGAGCAAGCTCCTTGAGCATCCTGCTGTAGCAGAAGCAGGTGTAATTGGTAAGCCGGACCCTGTCCGCGGTGAAATTATTAAAGCCTTCATTGCGCTGCTGGATGGCTATGAGGCATCTGATGAACTAGTTGAAGATATTCGTCAGTTTGTGAAAAAAGGACTTGCAGCTCATGCTGCTCCACGCGAAATAGAATTCCGTGATAAGCTTCCAAAAACGAGAAGCGGAAAAATTATGCGCCGTGTCTTAAAGGCTTGGGAACTAAACCTGCCAACTGGTGACCTTTCCACAATGGAAGATTAATAAACAAAAAGAAGAACCGTGCCATTTGCACGGTTCTTTTCTGTAAAAATCTATACTTCCTCTGTTGGCGGTGTTTCTGGATCATCTCCATTTCCATCATCATCATTATCACCAGGAGGATCCTTTGGATTTTCTTCTTTAGGCGCTGTTTCACCAGGCTGCCCAATTTGAATGATATTGGATGGAGCAGATTCTTTCCCTGCAATATCAACAGCTGTTACATAGAACTCTCCATTAGGTGCTTGGAATGAAAGAGTATTACTAGCGGAGATGCTGCTCACCTTTTTCACGCTTTCATCTGATTTTTGGTAAACACGATAGCCAATTACATCATTTTCGGCATGCGCACCCCAAACAATGGTCGAGTTTGATCGGCTAATAGCTGGGGCATCTGGAGCCTTTCCATTTTCCTCTAATTTAGAATCAGCTGCTATAAGGCCTTTCCATCTATCCTTATTCGGAATTAACTGTGATGCATCCTTTATTGAAATACCATACTTATCCTCGAAAAACTTAGGACTAATCGCTACGCCTGAATGGATAAATTCATCTGGTGTGCTGTCTAAGGCTTCGTATCTATTAGTTCCGATAAGGACATACTTTCCATCTGCAAAGTTATTATCAGTCTGTGTAGGAAGGAACTTCGCATTAAACCAGTCTGTCGTAACGAGACCTGCTTTAGAACAAGCATCAGAAGGAAGAAGACCAGATGCTGCGCAATAGGATCTGCGGACAATTCCACCAGGCATTTGGAATTGCTGATTTGTTGCCACCAGATCAGGAGCTGCGTCATAGGCAGCATTCATAAGGTCCGCCCATAAATATACGTTACGGGGACCGTGATGGACTCCTTTATATCTAAGCTCTAATGATTTTGGAGTGTCATATCCATTCCAGACTCCAAAGCTAACTTTTGGATTAACAGCCACAAACCAGGAATCTTTTAAATCCTGACCTGTACCGGTTTTACCAGCCCAGTCTGAACCAAACTTTAACCGGCCTTTTAATGATGTTGCTGTCCCTTGATTGATTACATCTCTCATCATATCAATGGTCAAATAAGCAGTTTGCGGGCTGAATACTTCAACGGGTTCCGCTTCATGCTGATAAATAGTTTTACCAGACTTATCTACGATTTTTTCAATCATGTAAGCATCCACAAAGTTTCCGCCATTTGCAAAAGTGCCAAAGGCATTTACATTCTCTTCAACTGTTACTCCATTCGTAATTCCACCTAGAGCCAGTGAATTGGTTGTATAGTCATTTTCAATAATCGATGTAAAGCCCATTTTCTCTAAATACTGAGCAGGCCGCTGATTAATAATGGTACGATATGTCAGCATAGCTGGAACGTTATAAGACATCGCTAGAGCATAACGAGCTGAGACTAAACCACTGTAAGTTTTATCATAGTTGTTTGGATAAGGCACATTTGGTCGGTGTGGGTCCAGAAATACCTCTACATCGGGAATAACGGATCCCGGTGACACTTCTCCCAGCTCTAAAGCAGGTGCGTACACAACTAGCGGCTTCATCGTTGAACCGTTCGATCTTAATGTATCCGTTGCATGGTTTACTTGCTTAAGGTTATAATCTCTTCCACCTACAAAGGATAGGATTTTACCAGTGCTGTTTTCGATGAGAATTGCACCAACCTGAACAGGCTCTATTACTTCTTTCTTTTCCTTCGTTTCAGGGTCTTCGATTATTTCTATTTTATCGCTTCCATAAAGGGAAAAATTATCTTTTGCCACTTGCATCGCATCATAAATACCCTTATGAATAGTTGTATGAATTTGGTAACCGTTTTGACGGAGGTTTCGGTCTGCTAATATTTTATATTCATTTTCCAGCTCTTTATCATTCTTCAAATCTTCATCCGTATAGCCATCTTCTTTGGCAAGGATGCCGGCCAAAATGTCTTTAGCCCGTTTTTCTATCTCAAATGTTAAATACGGATACTTTTCAACAGTACTTTCAATACGGGGAATAAAATCCTTCGTAATATCATAGGCTAAAGCTTCTTCAAATTGCTTCTGTGTGAGCCTTCCGTCATCAAACATTCTGTTTAATACCGTTTTCATCCTTGTAAGACCTGGTTCAATGCCCTCAGCCTTCTTCAATTCCCCGCCTTGTGTATAGGGAGTATAGCCAAAGGGGCTTTGAGGAAGCCCAGCTATGAAAGCGGCCTGGGGAATATTTAATTCCTTTGCATTTACTCCAAATATTCCTTTAGCAGCTGCTTGAACACCAGCGATGTTTCTGCCAGATGAATTTCTGCCAAAGGTGGAAACATTTAAATAGGCTTCCAAAATTTCTTTCTTATCGAAAAACTTTTCTAAGCGTAGGGCAAGCAAAATTTCTTTCGCTTTCCTTTCAAAAGAAACTTCATTTGTTAACAGCTGATTTTTTATTAATTGCTGTGTGAGTGTACTTCCGCCCGTTTGAACAGACGAATTCGTTACTTCTTGAAAGAGAGCACGCATAATTGCCTTAGGAACAACTCCATCATGCTCATAAAAATATTCATCCTCTGTTGCAATCACAGCATCTATTAAATATTGGGAAACATTCTCAAGCTTTACTTCTTCCCTGTCTAAATCTGTTCGAAGCTTTCCAAGGTAAACATTTTCTGCAAAATATAAATCGGATGTCTCTTCATAGTTATAAATATCTTTTTTCATCTTTTCATAAGGACGAATTTTCTCATTCTTAACGAGTGAAGCAAAATATCCTGCTCCAACCCCACCAGCAAAGGAGCCAACCAAGACAATAATAATAATAAATAATAAAATAAGATTCCAAGCAACTTGAAAGGAGATACTAGCACCTTTTGCTGCTTTTTTATTGGTTAGCAGGGCTACCCACGACTTCCATTTATCTTTGTTATTTTGATTTTCCTTCATTCGCATCATTCCCCCTAAAATCACATACATTATAGCATAAACAGGCAATCCATTAGTTATCGGTTCGCTATTTTTCTAAATTTCCCTTTTTTCTTTCATCTGAGTATTTGACATTTATTATCTCATATGATAAAAATGCTTTATTATTAAAAAAATTTATATAAGCTTTGATGGGAATAAGTAGTACTTCTATCTCTGTTTCAGAAAGCCGGCGGCTGCTGTGAGCCGGTACACATAGAAGGATGAATTACCTCCCTGAGCATTCACTGTCAACCTGAGCTATCAGTTATAGCAGTGAACGGAAGATCCGTTATCAGAAATGAGTGGAGGACAATTGTCCTCAATTTGGGTGGTACCGCGCAAAATTAATGCGTCCCTGCAATTATGCAGGGGCGTTTTTTGTTTTTTTGGTAATGGACGATATGAAGGGGTAACTAAAAAGGAGGAAGCAAACAATGAGCTTACTAGAAGATTTACAGTGGAGAGGGATTGTTTACCAACAAACAGATGAAGAAGGAATGAAGGACACCTTAAATAAGGAGAAAATCTCTTTATATTGCGGGATGGATCCAACAGGTGACAGTATGCATATTGGGCATTTGCTGCCATTTCTTACATTGAGGAGATTTCAAAATCATGGACATCGTCCGATTGTACTTGTCGGCGGAGCAACTGGCTTAATTGGTGATCCAAAAATGACTGAAGAAAGAACACTGCAAACAGTTGAAACTGTGCAGCATAACGTAGATTGTCTGACAAAACAATTAAAAATGATTTTTGATTTCGAAGGAGAAAACGGAGCGATCATGGTAAATAACTATGATTGGACTGCACCGATGAATATTATCACCTTCCTAAGAGACTATGGGAAGCACGTAGGTATCAATTATATGCTGGCAAAGGATACGATTGCGTCACGCTTAGAAACAGGGATATCTTTTACAGAGTTTACCTACACAATCCTTCAAGGAATGGATTTTAAACATTTATATGAAAATTACCAATGTAAGCTGCAAATTGGCGGAAGCGACCAATGGGGCAATATTACGACAGGTCTTGAACTCATTAGAAAAATGACAGGGGAAGGCTCGAAAGCATATGGCTTAACGATTCCACTTGTGACGAAGGCTGATGGAACAAAATTTGGAAAAACGGAAAGTGGCGCTGTGTGGCTAGATCCGGAAAAAACCTCACCATATGAGTTCTATCAATTCTGGATTAATGCTGCTGATGCTGATGTTGTTAAATACTTGAAATACTTTACTTTCCTTTCTAAAGAAGAAATTGAAGGACTAGAACAATCTGTTCAAGAAGAAGCACATCTTCGTAAAGCTCAAAAAGCTTTAGCCGAGGAAATGACTCGTCTCATACATGGGGAGGAAGCATTAAATCAGGCAATAAAAATTTCAGAGGCATTATTTAGCGGTGAAGTAAGCAATCTTTCCGGGTCAGAAATTAAACAAGGATTTAAGGATGTCCCATCGTACGAGCATACTTCTGGTGAGGAAATTGGCCTTGTTGATTTACTAGTGGATGCAAAAATCTCGCCATCTAAACGTCAAGCTAGGGAAGATGTGGCAAATGGAGCCGTTTCGATTAATGGTGAAAGAGTAACAGAAACAGACTATGTCCTTACGGTAAATGATCGCATCGAGAATGAATTTACCATCATTCGCCGCGGGAAGAAGAAATATTTCTTAATTAAATACTAATTCATTAAGTCATCAGCAATAAAGATTTAATAAAAGCCCTAGAAATTACAAAAGCATAATTTCTAGGGCTTATTAAATTCCGTATATTTTATAACTTAAATTTCATAACTAAGCCGTTTAGCTTTTNNACTGGCAACTTCATCCATTGAACTGCTGATTTGCTGGGAGGAGGCAGAGGTTTGTTCTAAACCTGCAGCTGACTCTTCAGAAATGGCTGCGATTTCGGAAATTGATCCGCTCATGATTTCACTATTCGCAGTGATTGCAGCTAGATTTTCAGTAACAGTGAGGATATTATTGGACATGTTTTTTATCGCCGCACTAATGCCTTCGAACGTCTCACTAGTAGTTTTAATTTGGCTAGTCCCTTGAACAACTTCTTTATATCCTGTTTGTAATGATTTAGTTACTATATTTGATTCATCCTGAATACCTGTTACGATGTTTGTAATATCAGAAATAGATGAAGATACCTGTTCTGCAAGCTTTTTTACTTCATTAGCTACGACTGCAAAACCTTTGCCATGTTCTCCAGCTCTTGCTGATTCAATAGCTGCATTTAAAGCTAATAAATTCGTCTGGTCAGCGATATCTTTTATGACAGAAACCAATTTAGAAATTTCTTGAGACTTGGTATCAAGGCCGTACACTTTTTGCATTGCATCCTGCATAATTTGATCAATCTTTGTCATTTGATTAAAGGAAGACTCCATTAGCTGGCTTCCTTCACCAGTCATTAACAATACCTCATTGGACGCCTGTAGAATAAGATCGCCATTTGCATCCGCTTCTTGAACTGTGGATGAAAAGGAGCCCATGATGGAGGATAGATTGCTTGCATTGGCAGCTTGTGATTCTGTGCCAGTTGCCAATTCCTGCATGGTAGTCGCAATTTGTTGAGATCCAGCATTTACCTCATTGGCAGATTGCGTTAATTCTTCACTCTGACCTGCAATAGATTCAGAGACTAGGTTAATTTCACTTAATAATTGGCGAACATTATTATTCATTTCATTTGTAGAAGCTACTAGCTGGCCAACTTCGTCTTTAGAATTATTTTTTAACGGTTCGTGGCTCATATCACCGCTAGCAATGAGATTCATTCTTTCCATTACCTTTTTTATTGGGCCTGAAATCACATTGGAGGTTATTAGTGCTACTGCAATACTAACAACTACAGCCAAAAGAATGACAATCGTTATGTAAAGGACCGTTTTTTCTCCACTAGCTATAATTTCTGTCCCTTTTCTATTAATTGAATCTTGGCTATCGCTGGCTAATTTTTCATATCCAGCCATAAGTTCACGAACGGTTGTATCTGTTTTTGCAAGGTTTTGCCGTGCGATTTCGATATTTCCTTTTTCGTACTCTTCAAATACTTCTTTGGCCACATACTGTCTCCATTCAACAGTACGGTTAATAAGTTCATCAAACTCCTGAGATGCACCAATCTTTCTAACTATTTGCTCATAATGCTTCCCTTTCTCAGTATATTCGTTAAAGCGTTCTTTGTAGTCACCGCCATATAGGACATAGCCTCGTGCAGTTGATATTCTATTTGCCAAAGTACTAGACATTTGCTCATTTGCAATTAATAATTGGATCTCGTGATCAACAATGAATTCTGTGTCATTATTCGTTGTATTGATTTGATAAAAACTAAAACCTCCTAATAGTAACACGAGAAAAATCACTATTGAAAATCCAAACAATATTTTCGTTCTAATACTTTTGAAGCTTAATAAACTTTTCAATTCTTTTCCCCAACTTTCAATATATTCATCTTTTTTAGACATAACTACATAAGGCTAAAGTGTCATTTACTAAAGCCGTTTCGGTCTTGATATATAGTAGCCCTGAAGTATAGGTACACCCAATTGTTTTGCGGCTAACAGGTCATTCTTTGTTTCAATGCCTTCTAGCACTAATTTTATTTCTTTGTTTGTGAATCCTAAAAAGAGAGAGACTAGTGCCTGTTTTTCGGTTGATGCGGAAAAGCCTTTTGATTTTGTATGATCCAGCTTTACAAAATCAGGCGAAATAATTTCGATCATTTTAAAAGAGTCTTTAGTAACCGGTAAATCGTCAAATGCAATTTGGAAGCCATTCGATTTTAAAAACAATAGACGGCTCATAAAAATTTGTTGTTCCCAAATATTTTTTTGGATAGCTTCCTCGTTTATTTCAAAAACGATCTGTCCTCTAATAGTAGGAAATAAAAGGAGCAATTTATTTATGAAACTTTCGAAATCGTGATGGACGATTGTTGTGGGCAGAATATTTATAAACAATAAATGAGATTTTAAATAAAAGCTAGGGTATTGCAGGACTGCATTCTTAATGCAATACGTGTCTAACTCAAATAAAAACCCGTTATTTCTGGCCTTTTCAATTACAATTAGAGGATTCATTCGTGGTGTAGTTCTCATTAAAGCTTCATGTGCAAAAATAGTATCATTGCTGCTATTCATAAGCGGCTGATATTCACTGTACAATAATTTTCCTTGCGTTATTGTTGTAATGGACCGAAAATCTATTTTACACCCTTCTTCCTACACAATATTAGCTTATTATTTAGGTAATTCCCTATTTATTACACCCATTCCATCTAATATAGCCTTTGCATCTTTGTTTAAATATTCGAGTATATCTGTTCGCAAAAGCAATTTTGCTTTATCCTTAATAACTAGCTTTAAGCCTCTAATATCAAAATTAGTTGCATATGTATTGATAGCGATTAAAGTTGCCATGTCTTGTCTGGAGATAGGCTGATTCCCTGCATCATGTCTTTCTATAAGGAATTTAAGTAAATCTCTTGCATTGCTTTTCAGTGAAATCCTATGTTTATCTAATACATTTAGATTTTCTTCAATAAGTTTTCTCGCTGTGACAAAGTCTAATTGCTCCATATATTTATTGATATCAGCAATTAAATTTTCAACCTTCATAAAACCTCACCTCACTTAAATTTTTTTCTGCCCTAAAAAATAAACACTAAGTAATAGGCTTTTTCTGATAGAAAATAAAAAAAGCTATTCCAAATAGAATAGCCAAAAATTTCATGGGAAATAAACAAGAATTTGGTAACCTGGCAATCATAGTAATAGGTATTTTTAACTACCTAAACCTTAGACCCAAGGGCTTTGCGTCCTATTCTTTCAAATAGTTTGCCTTTTACATATAGGGCTTCTTACTTAAATTATAATAAAACAATAAAATACAAAATTCAACATAATTCTACAAAATTCAACGTTTTCTCTAAAATAATACATTTACTCAAATTTTTTCAAAAAGAAAAACCCTAGCGGCGTTAT
>NZ_JBALOZ010000149.1:11734-12908 GCF_036965125.1 Bacillus sp. JJ1503 | reverse complement strand
ATTTTGTGAGTGTCTGATTTTAGATCATCCAATTCTTTTTCTATCATTAACTTTCCTTTATGCATAATGCCAATGAAATCACATAAATCTTCAACCTCTCTTAAATTATGAGAGGAAATTAACACAGTCATTTCACGTTCAGCTACATCATCGATTATTAAGCCTTTTACTTTTTTTCGCATGACCGGATCCAGTCCATCCATTGGCTCATCGAGAAGAAGTACATCGGGTTTCGTTGATAGCCCGAGGATAAATGCAGCCTGTCTTTGAATCCCCTTTGAAAATTTATGAACCTTTTTATGTAAATCCATATTAAATGCTTTGACTAATTCTTCAAAACGATTCTGATCCCAAGCTGGATATATATTTTGATAGAATTGCGCCATTTGCTTCACTGTGTATTGAGGCAGAAAATAAGGAATATCCTGGATAAAGAAAATTCTTTGCTTCATGTTAGGGTTCTCATAAACTGGCATTTCATCAATGGTGATTACCCCATCATCTTGAACATAGATTCCTGTTATTAGCTTGAGAAGTGTCGTCTTTCCTGCTCCATTAGAACCAAGTAATCCATATATAGATCCTTTGTTCACTGTTATATTCATATTCTCTATAGCTTCTAAGTCTTCAAATGCCTTGCGGACATTTCTAATTTTGATCATCTTCTATCCCTCCCCCGACTATAGCTTCAACCTCATGAATGATTTTGTATAAATCATCTACCGATATGCCTAAGTACATAGCTTCTGAAAGCAGCTTTACTAGCTCTGATTTCACCTTACTAAGCTTTTCGGCATTAGGCGAGGGACTAGCCGGACTAACAAAACTGCCTTTTCCTTTAATGGAATAAATATATCCTTGAACCTCAAGCTCTCGATAAGCTTTCTGGATCGTATTTGGATTTATGGTCAGCTGCTGGGCTAGCGTTCTCACTGAAGGTAGCTGTTCATCTGTTTTTAATATTTCTGTTATTATCAGCTCTTTAAGCCGCTCAACCAATTGCTCATATATTGGTTTACGGCTCCTCACATCCAGCTCAAACATTGTGCGCCCCTCCAATCTGATCTAAGTGTACTATGATACATAGTACAGTTGATACAGTTAGAATTATATTATAAAAATATGGAATTGGGAATAGGTATTTGGAAATTTTTTTAAATAAAAAAAGGAAAAG
>NZ_JBALOZ010000149.1:0-11715 GCF_036965125.1 Bacillus sp. JJ1503 | reverse complement strand
CATGCTTTATATTCTGCCGTTCCTGAGATTGGATCAAATTCATTAATTGTCAAGACGTTTGTTGGAACGTCCTCAAAATGGAAGCTCATAAAAATTAAGCCAGGAGCAACTTGGTCAGTTACCTTTGCTTTCACTTGGACGCTTCCTCTTCTTGAGCTCACTTCAACTAAATCTCCAGTATCAATTCCTAATTTCACGGCATCTTCCGGATGAATATCCGCTGACTCCTCAGCCTGCTTTATTTTCACACCACTTGCATAAAGATTTGTTTGGGTATGAGTATTATAAGATTCATAGCGTCTGCCGGTAGTGAGTGTAAACGGATATTCCTCATCTGGCATCTCAATTGGACCAGTATACTTAACCGCATTAAATGGTGATAATCGTAGATTGCTTTCATTTTCATCAAAGAATCTTTGATGGAGAATAAAGGTTCCTGGATGAGATTCATCCGGGCAAGGATAATGGAGACTGTATTCCTTCTCCAATCTAGAATATGGCATACCGCCATACATTTCCCAGGCTAAAGAGCGAACTTCCTCCCATATTTCTTCACTACTGTTATAGTGCATTGGGTAGCCCAGCCTTTTTGCGATTTCACAAAGGATTTCCCAATCGTCCCTCGTATCAGGATGAGCATCAACGGCTTTTCGAACTCGCTGAATTCTACGGTCAGTATTTGTATACGTACCCTCTACCTCACCCCATGATCTTGCCGGAAGAACGACATCTGCCAGCTTAGCAGTTCCAGTTAAAAATATATCCTGGACTACTAAAAGATCCAGTCCTTTTAATAATTTTTCAGTATGTTGCCTATGAACATCCGCGACTAATGGATTTTCACCAATGCAGTATAGCGCTTTTACAGAACCGTCTTCCATTCGTTCAAATGCGCGCGTTTGTGTATTACCTGGCTCTGGATTTATTTTTACATTCCAAGCCTTTTCGAAACGATGGCGATACTCTTCATTAGATAAGCTGACAGCACCTGGCATCTGGGTTGGCAAGCATCCCATATCTCCGGCCCCTTGGACATTATTTTGTCCGCGTAAAGGCATGATGCCACAGCCTTCTCTGCCGATATGTCCTGTCAATAAAGCAAGATTGGCGATATCAAATACGTTATTAACACCACAATGATGCTCTGTAATTCCTAAAGTATAAGCAATCATGGCTTTATCTGCCTTTGCATATTCTCTTGCTGTTTCAACAATATCCTCAGCAGGTACTCCTGTAATCGCTGCTGCGTAATCAGGGGTATACATTTTTACGTGTTCCTTTAAAGTGTCAAAATCAACAGTAAATTTATCAATGAATGCCGGATTATATAGGTTTTCTTCAATAATGACGTGGATCATAGCATTCATTAGGGCGATATCAGAGCCCACATTAATTTGTAAATGGCGATGTGAAACCTTCACCATATCTATTTTTCTTGGATCAATCACAATGATCTTTAATCCAGATTTCACCGCTTTTTTCATGCGGTTTGCAATAATCGGATGGGCCTCGGTCGTATTTGAGCCCATTAACAGTAAAACTTCTGCACGATCAAAATCTTCCAATGTGTTTGTTGGAGATCCATTTCCAAATACAGTTGCCAGACCGGCAACGCTAGGGGCGTGTCAGGTTCGGTTGCAGCCGTCAATATTGTTGCTGCCGATCACTGCTCTCATAAATTTTTGTGTTACATAGTTTACTTCATTTGTACTTCTAGCCGTAGCAAACATCGTAATGGATTCAGGACCAAATTGATCTTTGATTCCCTTAAGTTTGTCAGCAATAAAGGTATAGGCCTCTTCCCATGTCGTTTCCACAAGCTCACCGGCCTTACGGATAAGCGGTGTTGTTAAACGCCTATTCGAATGAACGTATTCATAGGCAAAAGAACCCTTTACACATGTCTGTCCTTTGTTAACGGGCGCATCTTTGTCCCCGCGAATTTTGACAATTTTATTATTGTCAACTTCCACAACAAGGCCACAGCCCGTTCCACAATATCCACAAACTGTTTTAACTTTTGCAGCTTCTCCCATATTCATCCTCCCATTTGTGAAATTTATAAGAGTCTCTTTTTACAAAAATGATCAAAAAATGCTTAAGAGAACTCTTAACAAGTAGCAGCTAGTCTCCCCAGATAGCAGTATTTTATTTAATTTCAAATAGATTGAAATATAAAAATACATATCTATTATACTATATTTTTCCTTTAGTAAATAGGTGAAACCGTCTAGAAGAGTATCGCTTTATTCATTTATATGCTAAGAGCCAGCGAAATCTCCCTGGCTATTTTTTTTCATCAGTTTTTAATTGAAGTGTCTTGTAGTAGTAGTAAGTTTGCCCGCCTATTATTCGTAGCAATGATGTAAACAGCAGCGACTGCGATGATAACTGCGATGAATGAGCCAATGTTGAGGATGCCTTTTTGAGAGTACCAAACAATTGAATATCCCACTGAACCCGCTAACAAGGCATAATAAGCGAATGGGAATAAGGTTTTTCGAATGACCACTCCTTCTTTTCCGTATAGTCCAACTACTGCAGATGCAGCTACAACGTTATGAACACAAATCATATTTCCTGCAGCACCGCCAACGGCCTGAAGTGCTACTACCCAAGTTGAATCTACACCAATTTGTAACCCTACATCATATTGAAATAATGCAAACATCATATTACTAACTGTATTACTACCAGCGATGAATGCCCCTAATCCTCCAATAAAGGTTGCAAAAATTGGCCAAAATTCCCCTGCAAGTGCGGCAACTCCATTTGCCAGTTCAATTGGCATTCTATCAAACCCTGCAGCTCCTCCTCCAGAATTCAAGAACACTTGAACCATTGGCACGGTAAAGATTAAGGCTGTTGATGCAGCAACAGTCGTTTTCGCTGATTGTGACCAAGCCTTCTTGTAAGCGTTTCCACCCATACCGTGAATGAAAAATGTCATGGCTGATACGACAATAAAGATTGTCCCAGGCGAAAACAAAATATCAAAACTAGACGTTATACCAGAACCGAAAATGTTTTCAAATTTTATGACAACCGATTTAAGCCATGTTCCAACCGGAAGAGTTTTTAATCTTGTTAATACAAGAAATAATCCTACTAAAATATATGGCGACCATGCCCTAACCATACTCATTTTTCCATTTTTATGATCTTGGATCTTGATTTCCAACTTTCCAGACCATTCAGGATCCCATTTTGACTTCTCTTCAAAATCCCATTCTTCTCCTTTTGGAGGCATAAGGAACCCTTTTTTTGCAGCAAAGACTACAATCGCAAGACCAACTAATCCCCCAACCATGGATGGGAACTCAGGTCCAAGAGTATTGGCAACGATTACATAGGGAATCGTCATGGCAAAGGCTGCAAATATAGCAAACTTCCAAACCTTAATTCCTTCAGAAAACGATTTGTTTTTCCCAAAGAACCTAGTCATTAATGCCACTACAAAAAGCGGCACTAAAGTTCCAGCAATCATATGTAAGATAGCTACCTTCCCGCCGATTGCTGTCACAAATCCAATCATATTATCTGTAATCGTTGGGTCAGCTGATAAACCGGTACTAGCTCCTACAAGCAATGGTGTACCAACGGCGCCGAATGAAACCGGTGTGCTTTGGATAACCATTCCTGCAACAACTGCAGCCATGGCGGGAAATCCTAAGCCAACCATCAGCGGAACTGCAACGGCTGCTGGTGTACCAAAGCCCGATGCTCCCTCAATAAAGGATCCGAACAGCCATGCAACAATGATAACCTGAATTCTCCTATCAGTCGAAATATCAGTAAAGCCTTGACGGATTGTGCTGAGCCCTCCGCTCTCCTGCAGTGTATTTAACAGCAAGATAGCACCAAAAATAATGTACAGTAAGGTGATTGCCACGACTAATCCATTTATGGATGCTGCTGCAACGTTAGCTCCTGGCACCTTCCAAACGAATAGCGCCAATCCTACTGCGATCACATAGGAAATTGGCATAGCTTTACTAGCTGGCCATCTAAGGCCAACTAAGAAAACTCCTACTGCAATGATTGGCATGAGAGAAAGCAAAGAAAGCATTCCCGTACTCATAAGACATTTTCCTCCTTTTGTTTCATAATGACAAACTTATTATAGCTGGTGTTGCTTATGACGAAACGTTGTTTTCTAAATATCTCAGCCTAAATAACATTATACAGGTATTCGCAAGAATATCAACAATATTCGGAAAATTGTAAAATATGCGCATTGTTTTTCGACAAAAAAATACTGTAAACACTATTATTCCTAGTATTTACAGCATTTATCTATTTTTCATAATATCCGAGCCTTGCTGATATTTGCTTGCCTATATGGATCATACGTGATTGAAGAGCTTCTAGCCGGTTCTTAGTCATTCTCATCGTTGGTCCAGAAACACTGACAGCTGCAATGACTTTACCTAAATGATCAAATATGGGCACAGCCATACATGTAATCCCATATTCATTTTCCTCTAAATCTAACGCAAATCCATTCTTTCTAACTTCAATGAGTTCTTGAAGAAATTGATCTATGTCCGTTATTGTCTTATCCGTATGAACTGGAAGCCCTTTTCGCTCAAGAATATCAGTTGCCACAGCCAGAGGTAAATGTGCAAGTATAGCTTTCCCTACCGAGGTACAGTGCATTGGAGCTCTTTTTCCAACCTTCGAATGCATTCTAAGTGCTTCATTCCCGTCTAATTTTTCAATGTAAACGACTTCCCCTTGATCATAGACAACTAGGTGAATGACTTCATTCGTCACCATTTCTAATTCTTTCAAAAATGGCTTAGCTTCTTCTCTTAAATCAATAGACTCCAGAAGTTTTGAGCTTATATCCAAAAATTTATATCCAAGCTTATATCTTCCTGTTTCCTCATCCTGCTCGACATAGCCATATTGAACGAGTGTTGAAAGTATTCGATAAACAGAGCTTTTATTAATATCCATTTGGTTTGCAATTTCCGTAACACCTAGTCCCCCTTTTTTCATGCTGACGAACATAATAATATCAAGAGCCCGACTTACTGATTTAACCATATTCTCTCTTTCCAACATTTCCTCTCCTCAAATGAACACTTTTTATTTAATTATATCGAAAATTAAAATTGCATGGCACTCAAATTGAAATGCCATGCTTAAAAGTCTTATTGTTTAATAGCAAACTTCGCCTTTGCCTCTAAGCGACGTTGGTGCAAAATTGGCTCTGTATAGCCATTTGGCTGGTCATAACCTTTAAAAATAAGATCGCGCGCAGCTTGAAAGGCGATAGAACTATCAAAGTCTTCTGCCATTGGTTGATAGTCAAGATCACCTGCATTTTGCTCATCGACCACCTTAGCCATTCGCTGTAATGTCTCTTCAACTTGTTCCTTTGTACAAATTCCATGATGGAGCCAATTTGCAACATGCTGACTTGAAATCCTTAGTGTAGCGCGGTCTTCCATTAAACCTACATTATTAATATCGGGTACTTTGGAACAGCCAATGCCCTGCTCTACCCAGCGAACAACATATCCAAGAATCCCCTGTGCGTTATTATCAAGTTCCTGCTGTATTTCTTCTGCTCCCCATTGCGGGTTTTCAGCTACTGGTACTTGTAATATTTCATTCTTCAAGTCTGCTAATTCATTTAATAGGTGACTTTGAACCTCTTTTACATGAACTTCATGATAATGAAGCGCGTGTAATGTTGCTGCTGTTGGGGAAGGAACCCATGCGGTATTAGCACCTGCTTTTACATGGGCAATTTTTTGCTTTAGCATCTCTGCCATCATATCAGGCATTGCCCACATCCCTTTACCAACCTGGGCGCGATTATGGAAGCCTGACGCCAGACCATTATTGACATTAGACCTTTCATAGGCATGCAGCCACTCTGTCCCCTTCATGTCATTCTTCCGAATCATAGGGCCAGCTTCCATGGAAGTATGAATCTCATCCCCAGTGCGGTCTAGGAATCCCGTGTTTATAAAAGCGATCCGTTCCTTCACTTCGCGGATACATGCTTTTAAATTCAATGATGTTCTTCTTTCTTCATCCATTAAACCAATTTTTAATGTATTCCGTCTGAGGCCAATCAAATCCTCAACACGATTGAACAGCTCATTAGCAAAAGCAGCTTCCATAGATCCGTGCATTTTCGGTTTAACGATATAAACGGATCCTTTTGTAGAATTTGTAAGAGCAGTGTTCCCTAATAATGAATGTTTCGCTATTAAACTCGTTACAATTGCATCTAAAATACCTTCTTGAATTTCTTCCCCGTTCTTATCCAACACGGCATTTATAGACATTAAATGACCAACATTCCGGACAAACATTAAAGAACGTCCAGGAAGAGTAAAGGAATGCCCGCTTGGTGATGTATAGCTCCGATCTGCATTCATCGTCCTTGTTACGGTTTTACCGCTCTTGTCAAAGCTTGCCGTTAGATCTCCCCTCATTAAACCAAGCCAATTTCGATAAACGAGGACTTTATCTTCCGCATCAACTGCTGCAACTGAATCTTCACAATCCATAATTGTGGAAAGCGCAGATTCAAGAAGGATATCCTTTACACCAGCTTGATCTGTTTTTCCAATCGGATGGGTCCGATCTATTTGAATTTCAAAATGCAACCCATTATTTTTAAGCAATATTGTCGATGGATTCTCTGAATCACCTTGATATCCTGCGAATTTTTCCTCATTCTTTAATCCAATTTCCTGACCATTACTTTGGACAGCCATTAATTTACCGGCAATTACCTTGTACTGAATGATGTCATGATGGGACCCTTCCTCTAATGGTACAGACTGGTCTAAAAAGTTTTTTGCAAATGTAATAACCTTTCCTCCGCGAACCGCATTATAACCATCCGTTCTAGCTGCGCCGTCCTCTTCACTTATCACGTCTGTTCCATAAAGGGCATCGTACAGGCTTCCCCAACGAGCATTTGCTGCATTTAAGGCGTATCGGGCATTATTAACAGGAACAACTAGCTGAGGACCTGCCTGAATTGCAACCTCATCATCGACATTTTCAGTCAGGATACTAAAATCCCCTCCCGCTTCTTCAAGATAGCCAATTTCCTCTAAGAAGGCTCTATAGCTAGTAAAGTAATACTTTTGATTTTCCCGATGCCATGTATGGATTTTTCTTTGAAGCTCATCCCGAATGGCAAGTAATTCTTTGTTCTTCGGAGTTAATTCATCAACAATTTCCTCAAACCCAATCCAGAATTGCTCTTGATCCACTTCACTTCCTGGAAGAACTTCATTATTAATAAACGCCAAAAGCTCACTAGCTACCTGCATTTTTCCAACTTGTTTATAAGCTGTCATCCTATTTCCTCCTTATCAATTCGTTCTCCCAATTTATCATTTCTCTCTGTTTGTTATTACGCAACAGCGTTTCATTCTATCGATAAAAAAAGAATAGCATAATCAACTCCTTATTGCAATAATATTCAGAAAATATTTAATTTATTATGCATTTAAGGCTGCTTCTTTCATCTCCTTCTTAATTTCAACACAACGGCCAGGCGTTGGAAAAAGCTTACCGGCATTTAACAGGTTTTGTGGATTGAAAACTTCTCGTATATTTGTCTGTGCGAAAATTTCATCGTCATTAAAAACAAAACGCATTTCTTCACGTTTTTCGATTCCTACTCCATGCTCCCCTGTAATCGTTCCTCCGACATCTGCACACACCTTAAGACATTCACTGCCAGCCTGCAATGCTTTTTCAATTTCACCAGGCTTTCTTGCATCAAAAAGAACAAGCGGATGAAGATTGCCATCTCCTGCATGGAAAATGTTCGCAATTCGCAGACCAGACTCTTCACTGATTTCATTAATTTTTTGCAGTACTTCTGGTAGCTTGCTGCGGGGAATTACACCATCCTGTACTAAATAATCTGGTGAAATCGCCCCCATTGCTCCAAACCCTGTTTTCCGATTCGCCCACCAGCGTTCTCTTTCCTTTTCATCCTTAGCTGCCCTTACTTCACGAACATTGCACTTCCTGCATACGTCAAGGATCTGATTGATTTGTTCATCAATCCCGGCAGCAATCCCGTCTACCTCAATGAGTAAAACCGCTTCAATATTCTTCGGGTGTCCCACTGGAAAAGCAGCAGCTTCTACCCCTTCGATAGCAACTTTATCCATCATTTCTAAAGCTGCAGGCACAATCCCGGCCGAAATTATTTCTGAAACAGCCCTGCTTCCATCCTCTACTTTGTCAAAATAAGCTAACACTGTTTGCTTGCCTTCAGGATTCTTTAATATGCGCACCGTTATTTTTGTAACAATTCCTAAAGTACCTTCGGATCCGGTTAATAGACCAAGCAAGTCATAGCCTGGCTCATCCAAAATACCGTTATTTCCGATTTCAATTATTTCTCCATTTGGCAATACGACCTCAAGTCCTAAAATATGATTGGTCGTGACACCATATTTTAAGCAGTGAGCTCCTCCTGCATTTTCAGCGACATTTCCACCTATTGTACAGCAATATTGACTAGAAGGGTCTGGAGCATAATAATAACCTTTATCCGATATCGAATTTGTAAGTTTCAGGTTGACAAACCCTGGTTCTACTACAGCCCTTCTGTTTTCTAAATCAACACTAATTAACCGCTTCATCCGAACAAGACTAATAATCACTTCTCCGTTAATCGGAATAGCACCCCCACTTAATCCAGTGCCTGCTCCACGCGCAAGAAAGGGGAGATTATTTTTCGTACAATATTTAACAAGCTTCGCCACTTCCTCGGTATCCTTAGGAAAAACAACAGCCTTTGGCAAATGCTTATGAAGAGTGAATCCATCACAATCATATGAAATTAAATCTTCCTTATGGTAAAGGATGGAACGTGCTCCACCAACAATTTCGGCTAATTGCTGAATGTGTCTATCATTCGTTTTAATTTTTGTCTTCATCGTTCACAACCTCCTTCTCATTTTGATAGGCCCAATCTAAAAGCTGGACAGTATGAACGATTTTCTGATTTCTGCCATATTTCTGCACACCAACTGCCATCTGAAGCATGCAGCCGGGATTCCCCATGGAAATCATTTCGACATCATCAGGTATATTTTCCATTTTACTTTCTAAAACAGAATCTGCCATTTCAGGATTCGTAATATTATAAATTCCCGCACTTCCACAGCACCGGTCCGCATTAGGCATATGGACCATTTCCACACCAGGAATATCTAATAATATTTCCCTCGGCTCCTCTCGAACACCCTGTCCGTGTGCAAGATGACAGGCATCATGATAGGTGATCTTTGTCTTCACTTCAGCTTTTGGCTTCTCATATCCGGTGTCGTGAAGATGCTTTGAAATATCAACAACCTTTTTGGAAAATTCCTCTGCTTTCTTATGCCACTCCGGCTCCTCACGGAATAATTCAGTATACTCCTGCATCATACATCCGCATCCAGCCGCATTCACAATTACTTTCTCAGCGTCTTTAAATGCCTCAATATTTTGCTTGGCCAACTGCCTTCCCATATCCCGGTCACCGGCATGTACATGTAGAGCTCCACAGCATGTTTGGTTTGCTGGAATCCTTACATCATTGCCATTTCTCGTCAGAACATTAATGGTGGATTCATTAATATCACTAAACATGACATCCATAATACAGCCTGTTAGCATGGCTACTTCCCTTTTCGTTTCACCTTTAGCTTTAATAACCGTTTGATTTTTATACTTTTTACGCACAGATTTATTCACTTCCGGCATGATGGCTTCCATTTGAACTAAATGCTCCGGCATGATATTAATGAGCTTTGTTTTTCTAACTACTTTTTGAATTCCGCTTTTTTGGTAAAATTTGAGCACGCCGCCTAAAGTATTTAAGCGACTATGATGCGGAAAAATGCCATGCAGAAAGAATTTACTTACAGTCCCTTTCCATCCTTTAAGGGGAATTGCCTGGCGGATCTGCCCTCGTGCTTCCTCAATCAGACCGCCAACATCTACATCAGCTGGACAGGCAGTTGTGCAAGCCCGACAATCTAAACAGGCAAATACCGGGTCCATAAATTGCTCATTCACTTCCAGTTTTCCTTCAGCTACTGCTTTAATTAAATACACTCGACCACGGGGAGAATGCTGTTCCTGACCGGTATGCTCATAAGTCGGACACGATTCAAGGCACATTCCACAGTGAACACAGTCTGCCCATTTATTTTCATCAGGCGGGTCCTTCCATAAATAATTGCCTAAGCCAGTAGTACAAGGGGGCGCTTGTTTCAATTCTGTTTCTGTCATACTCATTTCATATCCCTCCTACAAAACGATTCGGGTTTAGAATCCGATTCGGGTCAACCTTCTTCTTTATCCCTTCAAGCAAGGAAAAATAAGATGGCTTTTCCCCCCAAATATTTATTTCCTTACGGATAGAAAATGGCAGATGCTTCACAATCGCATAGCCGCCTATAGACTCAACAGTTTTCCTCAAGTCGTGAATGGAGTCGACAACATCTTCTTTGGAGCCATTTATCTTCACTTGACAAAGACCATGACCAAGTCCGCCGTGTGCTTCAACGGCTACATTTTTTATATCCTGTAGTGTCACTGCCTCCTTCATTACCTTAATTACATTAAGATTTACAACTCCTATCTTTAGTACAGCAATCGTTTCATTCCCGGAATCTTGCTCATTTAGACGCAGTTCGTAAAATTTTTTCCAGAAATTCTGTGCTTCACTTTGGTGAAGAATGGTGAGCATGGAATGTGGAGGTGCTAAAGATTTAATCATCTCCTCCTGATATTGAACAGATGTTTCCACATCCTCAAAGCTAATTGCTATTGTAAAACTCTTTTTATTATTTAGTCTTTCGGAGAGGGACGGGGTTAATAATTCAATACAGACTGGCTCAAGAACTGAGTCCAGCACTTTAATCGCAAACTCCTTTATGCTTTCCTCATTTCCTTCTGGAAAGCTAACTAAAACAAGTGATTCGTATTTTGGGAGCGGTCTTAGCTTGAAGGTCACTTCTGAAATGACGCCAAGGGTCCCCATTGAACCAATAAATAGCTTGTTCATGTCATAGCCTGCTACATTTTTAACGACTTTGCCGCCAGACCGAATAATTGTCCCGTCTGGATAAATGGTTCTAAGTCCAATGACAGAATCCCTTGCTGAGCCATATTTCAGTCTTTTAGGTCCGCTATCATTTGCTGCAATAATTCCGCCTATTGTAGCCTCAGCTGGAGAAAATGGATCAAGTGGAATTTTCTGATTCGCCTTTGCCAAATAATCCTGCAGCTCCTGGAAAGTTGTCCCAGATTTAACCGTTATCGTCATGTCCCCGACTGTATGCTCCACAACCCCTTTATATTTTGCTAAAGAGAGCAAGACATCACTCGTTTCGTTATGGCCTCCAAACCCCCTTTTTGTACCATTGCCCATAACCGATATCGTTAATTTTTTTTCATTGGCGTGCTTTAAGACAGCAGCAATATCCTCTTCCGTATATGGATAAATGGTTGCCAAGCCGCCATTACCTAAGTAATTATTATGACTGTTTGCTATCGATAATTGCTCTTCTGACAAAACTGACCTTAAATCTTCTAATAAAACAACAGTATTCATAACCAGCTCCCCTTATTGTTTTGTAATAAGAAACATCGTTTTCATTTAATGTAAAAGCCGTTACTAAATTATGTATTCTATTATCATTAAAACATTCTATCTAATTA
>NZ_JBALOZ010000148.1:0-5702 GCF_036965125.1 Bacillus sp. JJ1503 | reverse complement strand
AATTAATGTAATCGCGAAGAAACGTGAAGCAGCTGAAAAAATAATTGAAGCAGAGCGTTTTGTTTTATAGAAAAATAAAATAATAAGGGTCTGGCACTGTTGCTTCTGGCAATTGTGTCAGACCCTATTGTTGTTGGAAACAATCATCCAAAAAAATAATTTTCTAATAAAGAAGGATTATAGGGAATATTGTCGAATTATCTATTTGGTAGCCAAAGTTATGATTACATAAAAAATTATGGTACTATTTGATTTAATATGTGAAAATATTGGAATGATAATTTTGGTGGTGAAAAAATGGCTATGACATTTTATTGGTACCCGAAATGCGGTACTTGCCGAAAAGCTAAAAAGTGGTTAGATGATCACCAATTGGCCTATGAAGCTGTACATATTGCTGATAATCCGCCTTCCCGCAGCGAGTTAGAGAACCTTTATAAAAAAAGCGGGTTGGACTTAAAAAAATTCTTTAACACGAGCGGCATGAAATACCGTGAACTCGGTTTAAAGGATAAGGTCAAATCTTCGTCTGATGACGAATTGCTTGATTTGCTGGCTACTGATGGAATGCTGATTAAGCGTCCGATTCTTACAGATGGCCAGAAAGTAACTGTTGGCTTTAAGGAAGAGGATTACGAAAAATCATGGCTTGCATTAAAAAAGGATTGAAAAACATCGTTCTTTTTGCCATGATGAAGGAAGAGATCGATTACTCGATCAATTATGAAAGAATAATGGAGGGTTTAGAATGAACACACCAAATGAATTACGTTATTCAGAAGAGCATGAGTGGGTAAAAACAGAAGGCGAGCAAGTACGCATTGGAATCACTGACTTTGCTCAATCGGAGCTAGGTGACATTGTATTCGTTGAGCTTCCAGAAGTGGGAGACGAAGTAACTGCGGACGAGCCTTTCGGAAGCGTAGAATCTGTAAAAACAGTATCTGAGCTTTATTCACCAGTAAGCGGAAAGGTTGTCGCAGTAAATGAAGATTTAAGCGATAATCCTGAGTTCGTTAATGAATCTCCATACGAAAAAGCATGGATGATCGTTGTTGAGTTATCAGATACAAGTGAACTTGAAAAATTAATGACTGCTGAACAATATGAAGCAATGGTAAAAGAAGATTAATGAATAATTAGATCTTGCATTTGGACAGTTTACATAGGTCTGTTTGTAGAGAGATGAAAGGGGTTTCCGTATTGGAAGCCTCTTTTTTCTGCTTAATAAATAATAGTCCCGTTAAGTATAAAAAGCATAAAGACATGTGCCAAACTAATAATAAATATAATAAGCAGGAGTCCAACACCATAGTCAAGAATATTGAATATGGTATGGTATATATATAACTTCCTTTCAAGGAGATTTTTTAGGGGAAAACTACAACTCAGTTCAGGTGATTATAATGGATGAGGCGGTTACAGAAAAAGTAATTATTGTAGAGGGTACAACGGATAAAAGAAAGGTACAGGCGATAGTAAGTGAGCCAATTGAAATTATTTGCACTAACGGAACAATAGGTGTCACAAAACTGGATGAATTGATTGATATGCTTTATGATAAAGATGTTTTTATATTGGTTGATGCAGATGCAGCTGGGGAGAAGCTTCGGAAACAATTTAAAAGAGAATTTCCAGAGGCTGAGCACCTTTATATCGATCGTATGTATCGCGAGGTTGCAACTGCTCCGGAACATCATCTTGCTACCGTGTTATTATCGGCTAATATAGATGTATACACAGAGTTTTTGGATAAAGGATGAGAATCATTGCAGGAATGGTCACGGGAGGAATTTGAAAAGCTTATCAAGAATCACAAATCAGGTTTGGTATATCTTTATACTCCTTTATGCGGTACGTGTCAGCTAGCCAGTAAAATGTTAACAGTTATAGAACAACTGCTGCCTGATCATCTAATTGGGAAAGCCGATTTAAACTATATGTCTGAATTCGCTGAGCAGCTAGAGGTAGAAAGTGTGCCTTGCCTCATCATGATTAAAGATGGACATATTCAGGATAAACTGTACGCTTTTCATTCTGTTCCCTATTTATTAGATAGAATAAAGAGTGTTCTTTAAAATGCCAGGTCATTTTGCCTGGTATTTTTATTTTGGTTTTATTTTCTAAACATTCACTGATTATTTATTTACAAGTGCTTCCATATTTATGTATTATATTTAGGGATACGAAATATTTTTTCGAGGAGAAACTATATGACATTTTATAGAGAATGGGCAAGCCAGATTAAAGGATATAATCATAATATTAGGCAGGCCATCTGGGCAAATGTCTATACGCAGATTGGTTTTGGAATTTTTATGGTTATTTACAATTTTTACATTCGGGAGTTAGGCTTTACTGAAAGATTGAACGGTCAGGTCATCTCCATGACTGCATTGGCCACGGCTCTAATTCTTGTTCCTGCGGGCATTATGAGTGACCGGATGGGGAGAAAAAAAGCTATGCTCTTTGGAGCAACTGCAACTGGCATTGTGCTGTTATTTCGAGGTGTCATTGAAATCCAATCACTTCTGCTTTTGTTTGCCTTTTTAACGGGAATAACGTCTGCATTTCTTCAAGTTTCGCTTATCCCTTGGCTTGCTGAGAACTCTAAGTCTGAACAGCGGGTCCATTTATTTAGTATGCATTTCGCGGTTATGACAGGAGCTAATGTTATTGGAAATTTAAGCGGCGGAATCTTAACAGATTTATTTTCATTTTTTACAACATCATTGACTAGTATTCGAATTACACTAATAATTGGGGGTATTTTCTTTCTTATAGGTGTACTGCCAATTACACGATTTAAGGAAACTAGTTCTTCAACTGCCAAAATTCAAGAGAAGCAAACAACATATAAGAAGAAATTTTATAAAAGTGATGGCTTTAAAATGATAGGGCTTTTTGCAATTGCACAGCTTCTCATCGGAATTGGTGCTGGATTAGTGATTCCCTATCTCAATCTATATTTTGCAGATCGTTTTTCTGCTTCCAACTCAGCAATCGGTTTCATTATTTCAATGGGTCAGGCTGCAACAGCGGTTGCTATGATCATTGGACCAATTGTTGTTCGAAAGGTAGGGGAGGTGAAGGCTGTAGTCATTCTTCAACTCATGTCACTGCCATTTCTCCTTCTCACAGCATACACGGAAAATTTATTACTAGCCGCACTCGGATTTTTATTTAGACAGGCGTTGATGAATGCGGGAAACCCCATCCAAATGTCGCTCATGATGTCTAAAGTAGGTGACTCCTATAAAGGTTTAGCGAATTCTGTAAACCAAATGGTATTTAATTTAGGGTGGGCAACAATGGGCCCTGTATCTACAGGGATTGTGATAAAGTATGGGTCCTATTGGGGATATGCGCTTGTTTTTTCTATTACAGCTTCGTTATATCTAGTAGGATCGATTTATTTTTATCTAGTATTTAAGAACCATAATAAGACAAAAAAAGCGGTATCCACCGTTAATGCAGTTTAATACATGCAAATAAAAGATATATTTCTCGGGAAATGAAAGACAATGCTGAAAATAGTCGAGGCATTGTCTTTTTTTTGCTTTTATTGTGTCGAACAGAAATAAGAGGGATGTCGTTGCTTTTGTTGAATGTAGATACAGAAGAAAAAATAATATGTTCGTTTTAGAGGTGATGGAAATGGAAAAGATGGCTGCTTCATTTATTGAAGAGGTTAAGAGTAAATCGCATTTACAGAAATTGTTAGCTGATTCCTCCTTATTAATTTGTATCAAAGCCGGGGATATAGAGGTTCCGTTAAAATTTCTGGATGGCCATATTTCCATTTATCCAGATATTCAGAAACAACAATTTGATGCCATCATATCAGGATCTAAAGAAAGCATTCATGCCATTTTAACAGGAAATGAAAAATTAAGAGAGGCAATAAGGTGGAAGAAGGTATCAGTCGATTCAACCTTCCGTAAAATATTGCTGTTAGAATCTCTTTTCATTTTATGTAAAAAATAATTATTAAATCAGAAATTTCTAAAATATACCTTGACTGCCTAAAATCAATATGATAGTATCGCTATAATAACTTAAGTATAACAATTAAATATTCTTATCAAGAGAGGTGGAGGGACTGGCCCTACGAAGCCCGGCAACCGGTATTTACACGGTGCCAATTCCAGCAGAGTAATTGCTCTGATAGATAAGAAGAGATGATATCAACCCTCTTCTTATGAAGAGGGTTTTTTCAACTCTTCTTTTATAAGTAAAAGAATTAGTAAATCAAACATTTGCACATGAAAAAGGGAGAGATGAAAAATGTCAGAAAAACAAAAGAACTATCGATTTGAGACATTAGGTGTACATGGGGGCCTTCAGCCGGATCCTGTAACAGGGGCAAGAGCTGTGCCAATTTACCAAAACAATGCTTATCAATTTAAAAACACAGAACATGCAGCTAATTTATTTGGCTTGAAGGAAACTGGGTATATTTATACTCGTATTCACAACCCAACTACTACAGTTTTTGAAGAAAGGGTTGCCTTGTTAGAAGGGGGAGTTGGTGCCCTAGCGGTGGCTAGCGGAATGGCCGCCATTACACTAGCCATTTTGAACATTGCTGAAGCTGGGGATGAAATTGTTTCAGCCTCGAACCTTTATGGGGGAACTTATAATCTGTTTGCTGTGACACTGCCTAAATACGGCATTAAAGTAAAATTTGTCGACCCTGAGGATCCTGAAAACTTCCGAAAAGCGATTACTGAAAAAACAAAGGCTGTCTTTGCTGAAACGATTGGAAATCCAAGCTTAAAGGTGTTAGATATCGAAAAGGTAGCGGAAATCGCACACGAGAATGGGGTTCCACTTATTATTGACAATACATTCGCGACTCCATATTTATGCAGACCGATAGAATTTGGAGCGGATATTGTCGTCCACTCCGCTACAAAATGGCTGCTGGGAAATGGAACAACAACTGGAGGAATCATTGTAGACGGTGGAAAGTTCGATTGGAATTCTCCTAAATTCCCTGGATTCACTCAGCCAGACCCAAGCTATAATAACCTTGTGTATAGTGAGGCATTAGGTGCCGTTGCCTATATTATTAAAGCTAGAGTTCAACTTCTTAGAGACCTTGGTCCTGCATTAAGCCCGCAAAATGCGTTCCAATTTACACTTGGACTTGAAACACTTCATGTGCGGATGAAGGAGCATATTGCTAATACGAAGAAAGTGGTAGAATATTTAGAAGCTCATCCAGCTATTAATTGGGTTCTGTATCCTGGAAGTGACAATCATCCGGATAAAGCATTAGCGGATAAGTATTTGCCGAAGGGTGCAGGTTCTGTAGTCGTATTTGGAATCGAAGGCGGAAGAGAAGCTGGAGCGGCTTTCATTAATAATCTTGAGCTATGGGCACATGTTGCAAACGTTGGCGATGCGAAAAGCTTAGTTATTCACCCGGCAAGTACAACGCATCAGCAGCTTGATACAGAAGGGCTTAAGGCAGCAGGCGTTCCTGAGGATCTAGTCCGCCTATCTATCGGAATTGAAAATGTTGAAGACCTTATTGAAGATTTAGAGCAAGCAATTGAGGCAGCAACAGGTATTGCCTCGCTAACTGCAAAAGCATAATTATTTAAGGCATAAAATATAAGTAAAAAGATATATAATTCCAATTTTTTACCGTTGACGCCCTCTTTATACCATGATACGATATCAATCATGAATAT
>NZ_JBALOZ010000147.1:780-14172 GCF_036965125.1 Bacillus sp. JJ1503 | reverse complement strand
GTTATATGGTCTGCTGTTCTTTCAAGATAGCGATTGACAAGTAATAATTGTACAAGCTGATTAGTTTCTTCTGGATGTTCACTAAGATAATTAGTAAGTTTTTTATATGTTTCAGCATAATATTTATCAACTTCATTCTCTAAGTTACTAACCTCTTTAGCGAGAGCAATGTTTTCTTCCATAAAAGATTGCAGTGCTTTTTGTAACATCTGAATAGATACTTCTTTCATCTGCTCTAGATCGGTCATAGACAGTAAAGAATTTGGTTTTCCAATCATGATGGTTGCTTTAGCCAGGTTTACAGCAAAATCCGCAATACGTTCGATTTCAGATGAGATTTTGAGTACACCTATGATGACGCGTAAATCTCTTGCAACAGGCTGTTCTTTTGCCATGAGCCAGATAACAAACTGATTAATTTCCATTTCTAGATCATTAATATTTGCATCTTCATCGATCACTTTTAAAGCGATCTCTACATCCTGTGTTTTTAAGGCATCAAAAGATTTTTCTAAGGCAACAATAGAGAGTTCTCCCATTTCGGTGATTTTACCCTTTATTTCCACTAAACTCTTCTCAAAGTTCTCACGAATAACCATTTGTTACCCCCTATTATCCAAATCGACCTGTTACATAATCTTCAGTTCTCTGATCTTTTGGTGTAGAAAAAATCTTATCAGTTTCATCGTATTCAACTATTTCTCCATTTAAGAAAAACGCTGTTTTATCAGAGATTCGCGCAGCTTGTTGCATGTTATGAGTAACGATGACAATCGTATAATCTTTCTTCATATTCGAAATTAATTCTTCTACTTTTAACGTCGAGATTGGATCTAGGGCTGAAGTAGGTTCATCCATTAAAATCACTTCAGGCTTCATCGCAATTGCACGTGCAATACAAACACGTTGCTGCTGACCGCCGGACAGACCTAGTGCGGATGTTTTAAGACGGTCTTTTACTTCGTCCCAAATCGCTGCTCCGCGCAAGCTCTCTTCCACAATATTATTTAATTCTTTTTTATTTTTAATACCTTGCATTCTTGGACCATAGGCAACATTGTCATAAATACTCATTGGGAATAAATTTGGTTTTTGAAAGACCATTCCGACTTTTGTACGTAATTTGATGACATCATTCGATTTATAAATATTTTCATGATCGATTTCAATATCACCGTTAATTTTCACACTGTCAATTAAATCATTCATTCGATTTAACGTTCGTAAAAAAGTCGATTTTCCACAGCCTGATGGACCAATTAAAGCAGTTACCTCTTTTTCACGAATATCTAGAGATACTCCAAACAGGGCTTGTTTATCACCATAAAATAAATTTAAATCCGTCACACTAATCTTCGTTGGACCTTCCTCTATTTGTGAAATTACCTTTTCTGTTTGATTTTGTTTAATCGCTCTCTCGCTACGTTCCATTACTGATGTGCTCATAAACATACTCCTTATTTATCGCAGATTAACGGACTGTAAGACCCCCATTTCAAAAGGATGAGGGAAACGAATATTCTAAGTAGTGGATCTAACAGTCCGTAAATGCCCGATTAGTTCAACTAACAATCAGTGGTGGATGAAGGCAGACTAAGTACCCTTCCTGTCGCAACATCTGCACTAGTACATCCTGTGCATCGGAAAACTCCACTGATTGAGTTTCACTTTATTGGTCTGCTTTGTTTAATTTTTTCGATATAAATGTTGCTGAAAGATTGATAGCCAAAATAATGACGATTAGAACAATGCCAACTGCAGCAGCCAGTTCAATGTCCCCAGACTCTTGTGTTACTAAATAGGAATGTACTGTTAAAGTTCTAGCTGATGAAAGAATACTTTCTGGCATGGCAGCTACTGTTCCAGCAGTTAAAAAGATGGCAGCTGATTCACCAACAATTCGTCCAACCGAGAGAATGATACCAGATAATATTCCTGGCATCGCACTAGGCAAGATCACTTTATATAATGTTTGTAACTTTGTTGTTCCAAGAGCTAATGAACCTTCACGATACGACCCGGGAACTGTTTTTAAGGACTCTTCTGTTGTTCGTATAATAACAGGTAATACAATTATCGTTAATGTTAATGAAGCGGCAATAATGGACATTCCTAATTTTAATGTCGTTACAAAGAATACTGCTCCAAACAAACCATAAATAATCGAGGGAATACCTGTTAAACTTTCTGTTGCAAAGCGTATGATTCGAACTAACCGTCCCTGTTTCGCATATTCTTGTAAATAAACGGCTGCTAATATCCCGATTGGAGTGGCTATGATTAAGGAAATAACGACTGTGTAAATCGTTGTAACAACCATTGGCCAAATGCCGCCGCCTCCAGTTGGGGAATAATCTCCAAAGATGAAATCGAAGCTTATCAAATTCATCCCTTTATAAAAGATATATCCAACAATCATGAGGAGGACTGCAAGAGAAAGCAGAGCTGAAAGCCATAAAAATCCACGCAGCAAATTATCTTTCAATACTCTCACCTTATTTACCGCCCTTCGAACTAATTTTCGCTAATACAAAATTCAAAATTAATATAAAGGAGAATAAAACAATTCCTGTTGCAAACAGCATTTCTTGATGAGTGCCAGCTGCATAGCCCATTTCTAGCGCAATATTTGTCGTTAGTGGACGAACACTATCAGTTAGGCTAGTTGGTACGATTAAACTATTGCCAGCCACTAATATAACAGCCATCGTTTCTCCGATTGCTCGACCTAAACCTAATACAATTGCCGTCATAATCCCTGATTTAGCTGCTGGTACAATTACTTTGAAAATGGTTCCAATATGTGACACGCCAAGAGCTAGTGACCCTTCGCGGTATGTGTTTGGCACAGCACGAATCGCTGTTTCTGCCACTGTCACAATGGTTGGCAGCATCATGATTGCTAGTACAAGAATAACTGCTAATAAGCTTTGTCCTTTTACTAAGCCTAAAGAATTTTGCAAAAATGGAACGATGATCGCAAGTCCAAAAACACCGTACAAAACAGATGGGATACCTGCTAACAGCTGAATCGCAGGTGAAATGATTTTGGCTACTTTTTTTGAGGCTATTTCAGCTAAGAAAATCGCTGTAAATAACCCTATAGGAACTCCGATAATTAATGCCCCAATGGTTGCAAAAATGGATGCAACAATCATTGGAAATATACCGAATTTCTCTTCACTTGGTACCCAATCCGACCCTAAAATAAACTCCAAAAAGCTATAGCCCCCAGCTACAAATGGATGTGAGCCTTTATAAAAAACAAATCCAATGATTAACAATAAAGTGATGACTGAAAGAAGTGCACAAGTCAAGAACACTCTCGCAGATACCTTCTCTAACATATACTTCCTTTTATTTGCCTTACCGATTTCTGCATTGTGTTTTGTTAGGATAGACACTCAGTATTCCTCCAAGATTACTTTTAAAAATTATGTTATTACTTTACAGGGATTGCCCCTGCTTCTGCTGCAATAAGTTGACCATCTTCACTTAAGATGAAATCAATAAATTGTTGGCCAGCTTCTGTTAGCTTCCCATCTTTGTATACAAACAAGAAAGGTCGTGACAAACTGTATTTTTGTTGAAGAACATTTTCTGCAGTAGCTTCTACCCCATTAATGTCGATTGTTGAAATGGAGTCATCAATATATTCAAAAGAAATAAAGCCAACTGCATGTCTATTGTTTGCAACTGTCGTTTTGATATTTCCGTTACCACTTGCGATAATGGAGTTTCTAATTAATTCACCAGAGCTATAGTTAACAATTTCCTGGAACGCATCGCGGGAACCTGAACCATCCTCACGAGAGACAACGACTATTTCCATGTCATCCCCGCCTAGTTCTTTCCAGTTCGTAACTTCACCAGTAAAAATCTGTTTTACTTGTTCCAACGATAAATTTTTTACTTTATTGCTTGGATGAGTCACTACTACAATTCCGTCATAAGCAATAACGACTTCATTCAATCCTTGGGCTTTCTCTTCTTCTTTTAGATCCCGAGAAGACATACCAATTTCCGATACACCATTGATGGCGTTTGTAATACCAGCAGATGAACCAATTTGATTTATTTCAATTTTCGTATGATCTTTCTCGTTATATTTCGCGGCTAATTTTTCAGCAAGCGGACCAACAGATGTAGATCCTGAAATAGCTACTGTAGAATGACTGCCATTTGATGCTTTTGAATCAGTATCACTATTACTTGTACATGCTGTTAATATAGCTAGTAATGTTAGCAACGATAATCCCAATCTTAGTTTTTTTAAAATAAGCATTTATTACCTCCGACATAATAATGTTAGCGTGATTTTGTCGTATATTGTCTAATAGTAGAGTAAATTTGTAGTGTAAATTTTTCATACTAACTTTGTAAAGGTTTTGTAAATTTTATTAAAAACAATGTATTTTGTGTGAATTTTTGGTAAAGGGAGGTAAATTTTGGATATTGGAGATTGATCAACTCAAGATTATTTCACAATCGCTCAAATTGTTTTAGTAAAGCATGTCTTATCAAGAACCAATAAATATTTATTATGATTCTCTTGTCAAATTGACTTTTATCATTTTCAAAAAAAAACAAAGTACCATTAGGCTGAACACTAATGGTACTTTGTTTTATTATTTAATTATTAATTTATTCTGCTTCACCGGCTTTGAAGACGTGTTTCTCTTCGAACGATTGGAGCAATTTCCGTTGCTAACAATTCAATCCCTTTTGCAACATTCTTAAAGGGTTGGCCACCTATATCTAACTGTGCAAGGAAACGTTGGTGCCCAAAGAGTTCGTATTGTTTCAGGATCTTTTCGATGACTTGCTGTGGACTCCCCACGAACAAAGCAGTATCCGGACTACCCATATGTTCAAAATCATCTCTTGACATCCTTGTCCCCATTCCACGCTGACGGTTCACATATCCCCAGTAATTCGAGTAATAAGGATAAAACTCATCCTTTGCTTGCTGAGTTGTCTTAGCAATATAGGCATGGCCCGTTACACCAACCTTTAATGTTTCTGGTGCATGTCCAGCGTCTATTCCAGCTTGACGATAAAGATCGACAAGTGGCTTAAAACGTCTTGGATGACCACCTAAGATTGCTAAAGCCATTCCCACTCCAAACCTTCCAGCACGAACGGCACTCTCAGGTGTACCCCCAACTCCAATCCAAATTGGTAATTTTTCTTGTACCGGTCTTGGGGCAATTTCAGCATTCCTTAAAGAAGAACGGAACTTCCCTGACCATGTGACAGTCTCATTTTTGGTCAGTTGTAATAGAAGGTCCATATGTTCTTCAAACAACTCATCATAATCGTTTGTACTATAACCGAAAAGAGGAAATGATTCTATAAATGCTCCTCTGCCAGCCAGTATTTCAGCTCGGCCATCGGAAAGTAAATCTAATGTAGCAAAATCTTCAAATAGACGAACAGGATCAAGCGTACTTAAAACACTTGTTGTACTTGTTAATCTAATATGATTTGTTACTTGTGCAATAGCAGCTAATAGAACAGCAGGAGAAGAAGAAGCGTAATCCAGACGATGATGTTCTCCTACCCCAAATACATCTAGTCCCGCCTCATCAGCAAGCTTTGCGGCTTGAATGATTTCTTTTACTCTTTCCTTAATCGTTATCGTCTTCCCATTAAGGGGGTTCGGACCTATATCCGCAAGTGTGTATATACCAATTTCAATACCGGCACTTTCTTTAGCAGCCAATCGGATACCTCCTATATTATAAATTGATGCGGTTTTCAAAAGGATGATTGATTTCTTCTCATACATTCGCACCAATCTGTTTTAAATTGGTAACAGCCTTTTAAGTTACTTTATGTAAGTAAGTATATTTATATAATTAAATACTGTCAAGTAACTGAAATTTAATAACTGTTTTTTGATAATAGAGAGGTTTTTTTATGAAAAAGGTAGAAAAAAGACCCTGAAATCGCAAAAGTATTTTAAACGAAATCAGGGTCGGTTTAACAGGAATTTACTTTTAACTAGCAAAAATTATTTAGGAGTTACAATTTTATATCAGTCCAGTGATCGCTTCTACATGGATATCACATAAATCTTATAAAAAATAACATAAAAGATTTATGATATAACCTTATGGAAAAATTTATCCCTTCTTGGGGTCTATGCCACCCGCACCTCTTCATCTGGCATTGTTTTTCTCTAAAATTTAAACCCTTAGTGAGCCACGGAAACCCCTTGCAGCATAGTAGGAATCCGCTCCATTGTGGTACATAAAGACAGTGTCGTAACGACGATCACAAAAGATAGCCCCGCCAAGTTTTCTAATATTCGCAGGTGTTTGCACCCAGCTCGATGTTTTCATATCAAAATTACCAAGTATTTGCAGTTCCCGGTATTGTTCTTCCGTTAAAAGCTCAACGCCCATCGCAGTCGCCATACCAATAGCGCTATTTTCTGGTGGATGTTTTTTCCGTGACTCCAGCGCTTCATGATCGTAACAAACACTTCTGCGACCTTTAGGACTTTCAGCTGAACAATCATAAAAAATGTATTCGTTCGTTTTTTTGTCATAACCAACAACATCCGGCTCACCACCAGTTGCTTCCATTTCATTGAGCGACCACATTTTTTCAGTACTAGCTTCCAGCTTTGCCTGGACTTTTGCCCATTCAAGACCTTCATGGCGGTTCATGTTTGTATCAAAACGGTCTTTCAATATTCCAAGTATTTCTTCACGTTGTTCGGGTGATAACTTCCTATTTTCATTTACCATACTAAAACCTCCTCGTATCATATGTATAGAACTACTTATTTAAATTGCTTCGTCCCTCAGCACTTTCTTTTCAGTTAATTATCGCCAATTATCTTTGATTTTACTACTTATTTTTGTGCCTGCAGAGTAACTGCCTCACAATGTGTAAAGTGCATGTGGCAACTCACAGGTGCTGGAGGGTTTAATTATCTAGCCTATTTTTCTTTTTCATCTTCAACTATTGCTTATTCAACTCAAGTGCCCAATTGTTAAATATCATAGCTTTTAAATTAAAACCATCACAATCTCATCAACAAACAGTCTCCACACAAGACCAGTTTTTTGCATGTTTCAAAGTAATATCTATAAAACTTGATAATGCAGGGGAAACCCATTTGTTTTTGTGATAAACGACTTGGGAGTATATTTGTTTTAAATCAGCCTCGCAAGGAATCATTTTTAATTTTCCTTCCTTGATTTCATCCTGTACAGTCATTAAAGGTAAATAAGAAATGCCAAGCCCACTCATGACAGAACGCTTTATCGCCTCAATACTCCAAAATTCCATGATGTTGGAAGGTACAATCCCTCTATCCCGTAGAAACTCTTCAAATATTCTTCGATAACTGGCTTCTTTCTCGTTAGTAATGAAACGCTAAGCTTCTGATTTTCATAGCTTTTAGGTAAACTACTCAGTGAACAATCAGGACTTCCAATGAGAACAATCGGCTCGTTCATTAACCGATGGATGACTAAATCTGAATCCTTAAACTGTGGCAACATGACAAACGCAACATCAGCACTACCATCAACGATGGCTTTCTTGTTATCTCCGCAAGTGGCGTTACTTAAACGGATGCTTACATGAGGAAATTTCTTTCGATATTCTCTTAATATTGGTTCTAAGCGGTAAACAGTTAGTGACTCAGGAGCCGCAATCTTTAACGTCCCTCTAATTTCCTTCCCCTCACTAGTAATGCTTTCAATTTTTCCATAAGTATCTAAAATTTCCTGTGTATAAGGTAACAGTTTCTTACCAATTTCAGTCAATCTAACCTTCCTCCCCATCCGATCAAACAGAGGTGCGCCTAAATGCTCTTCAAGCGTTTGAATATGAGAGGTCACTGTGGATTGAGTATAACCTAAATGTTCTGCCGCTTGTGTGAAACTACCCGTTTCAATAACCTTATTAAACGTAACAAAATGGCGTATTTCCAACACATCACCCGCCCTTAATATTCTCTTATTTCAATAGTATCAGAAAAATCAATGATTCACTTCATAAACTTCAATTTTACACATGATTAATTACTAGCTAAAATTAAGAATCATAGATAGAGAGGCGGTTTCGTTTTGAAACGTATTCACTTTAGCTGGTTTATTCTGACCGTAACATTTTTTTCCATCATTGTAGCTGGAATTGTTATGGCATCATCAGGGGTTTTCTTAACTCCTTTTGAAAGTGAATTTGGCTGGGATCGTTCCGTGATTTCCCTTGCTTTTGGTATTAGTCTGTTTTTCTATGGAGTATCAGGCCCGTTTATGGCAGCCTTACTAGAAAAAATAGGACTAAAGAAAATGATGCTAGCCTCTATGGGAACCTTGCTGATTGGACTCCTATTAACTTACTTAATGAATCAATCTTGGCACTTGATTATTATTTGGGGAATTATTATTGGACTTGGATCAAGTCTTTTCTTAACGGTATTAAGTCCATATGTGGCAAATCATTGGTTTAAAGAAAAAAGGGGACTTGCAACCGGAATATTAACGGCAAGTACGGCTATGGGCCAATTAATATTACTTCCTGTCTTAGCAATGGTTATCGAAAGTTACTCGTGGCGATGGGCTATGGGGTTAATCATTGCTCTTAGCATCATTATGTTCATCATCATCTTTTTATTTATGAAAAACTCACCGAAAGACATCGGGGTTCTTCCATATGGTCAAAGTGAAGATATGGAGGAAATGCATGAAATTCAAAATGGAAATCCGATAGTCATTGCTTTCAAAGGATTTTTCGATGCTGTGAAGGCAAAAGAATTTTGGTTATTAGCAGGTAGTTTCTTTATGTGTGGACTTTCAACGAGTGGATTGATTGGGACACATTTTATTTCTTACTGCATTAGCTTTGGAATTCCGCTAGTTACTGCTGCTTCATTACTTTCATTTATGGGCGTTTTTAACATCGTGGGAACAACTCTATCCGGCTGGCTGTCAGATCGTATCGATAATCGCTGGCTCTTGTTTTGGTATTATCTGCTTAGAGGGGGTTCTCTCGTATTCCTACCTTTTGCATTAATGAAGGGTGATCTTACTTGGATTATTGTTTTTACTGTGTTTTATGGTTTAGATTGGGTGGCTACTGTACCACCCACAATTAATATTACAAGACAAATCTTTGGACTTCAGAAGAGCGCTATTATTTATGGTTGGATTTATGCCTCTCACCAAGCAGGTGCTGCAGCAGCTGCTTATGGTGGAGGTATAGTCTATAAATATTTCAATACTTACACTTGGGCGTTTTTTATGGCTGGAGTTTTCTGTTTATTTGCAAGCTTATTTGTCATTATTATTAAAAAACAACAGTAAGGACTATAGGCGTAGTAGTAGAACCATAACAATCTGGGGCTTTACCATTGTCAACACTGACTTATGGGATAGCCCCTGCTTATCATTTCTATCCTTGTATTTCCAAGATCCTAAAATAAAGATAATCCAAGGTAAACGGCAGCCCCCCATATGACTAAGGCTGATACTTTATTTAATGTCAACATAAAACTTCCTGATTTATCGAGTTTTCCAGTGATTCGTCCAGCTAATGCAAGCCCTAAAAACCAAACGCAAGAAACCAAAATACACGAAACAGCAAAAACTATTTTTTCATCTCCCTCGTATCTTAACGAGCTTGAACCAATTACACCTACCGTGTCCATGATTGCATGTGGGTTCAGCAAGGAAACGGATGCTGCAAACAATACTTGTTTTTTTAATGGAAATTTCTTCGCGATATCTTCTCTTTCATTACTAGGTTTACTATTCCATGTTGTCCATCCCATATAAATTAAAAAGATCAAACCTGCCCCTAAAAGAATCGTTTTAATCCAAAATGAACTTAAGATAAGTAATGAAACGCCTAACACAGATACGGTAATCAAAAAAGCATCACAAAAAGAGGCTGTAATGACAACGGGTAAGGCTCTAATAAAACTTGGTTGAAGTGCCCCTTGATTAAAAACAAAAACATTTTGAACACCAAGAGGCAAAATAAGTCCTAGTGCAAGAATACTTCCATGAATAAATGGCTCTAACATCCAAAGTTCTCCTTTTCTTTTTATTAACTAGTCTTATTTTAGTTAGTATCTTTCACATTGTCTCCAACCAATTGGATGGATTCTATACCAACCAAGTAATATAATGGTATAAAGAATGATTAAAAAGGAGAACCGTTTATGTTTTCAGTTAATTGGAAGCCCAATAAGTCCTCACCTATACCATTGCATAAGCAAATTGCTGATTTTATGAAAGAAAAAATATCGAATGGTGAATGGACAATAGGATATAAGCTTCCACCCCAACGCACGTTAGCAAAGGCTTTGGAAGTAAATCGGAGTACAATAGTTACTGCCTTTGATGAATTAACTGCAGAAGGACTTATCGAAGGAAAAAGTGGCAGCGGTACGAAGGTGATTAATAATACATGGAATCTATTGGCTACAGCATCCCCTCCTGATTGGAGTTCATATGTTAAGTCGGGCATTCACAAACCTAACCTTCCAACCATTCAAGAAATTAATCAAGCTGAATTTATTCCTAACATCATCCGTTTAGGAACCGGCGAATTATCACCTGATCTCTTGGCTGGTAGGTCAATGAAACAAATTTTTGAAAAGCTGTCTATGAAAGAACTTTCTTATGGTTATGAAGAGCCAAAAGGGCTATTGCCATTAAGGGAGGAAATAAGTAACTATTTAAAAACGATTGGTATTGAGGCTTCCCCTTCTTCCATTTTAATTGTTTCAGGTGCCCTGCAAGCCTTGCAACTTATTAGTGTTGGTTTATTACATAAAGGCTCTACTGTATTAACGGAAAAACCATCATATCTTCATTCACTTCATGTCTTTGAGTCAGCGGGTATGCGTTTAGTTGGCATTCCATTGGATAAAGAAGGGATTAAGGTGAATGATATTCCACAATATAAAAAGCTGAATAAAGCTGCTTTACTTTATACAATTCCTTCATTTCAAAATCCAACTGGAACTTTAATGACTGTTGAAAGGCGTAATCAATTGTTAAACAAATGTCAACAAGAACAATTACCTTTAATCGAAGATGATGTTTACCGGGAATTATGGTTCGAAGAGAGACCTCCAAATCCTGTTAAGGCATTCGACAAAAATGGACTTGTTCTATATTTGGGAAGTTTATCTAAAACTTTAAGCCCCGGCTTTAGAATTGGCTGGGTAGTTGGTCCAGAGCCGGTTATTGAGCACTTAGCAGATATTAAAATGCAAACTGATTATGGTTCAAGTTCCTTGTCACAATGGGCTGCTGTAGAATGGTTTTCCAGTGGACTTTATGATCAGCATCTGAATGAAATAAGAAAACAACTGAAAATACGAAGAGATTTTACCTTAAATATTTTAAATAAGTATTTTTCTAATTTGGCAACATGGGAAAAACCAAAGGGAGGGTTTTATGTTTGGATACGTTTATTACCGTCCATTTCAATAAGAAAACTATTTGAAACGGCACTTGAAGAAGGCATATTACTAAATCCGGGGAATATTTATGATATTCAGGCTGACCAATATCTACGTATTTCCTATTCCTTTGCATCTCTTTCAGATTTAGAGGATGGTCTACGCCGCTTATCAATGATAGTAAGAAGACTAATCTAAATTAATGCATCTGTCCCCTATTGCGCACGCCAAGGCAGACGATTCACTACCCAATAAGGGCACTATTTCACCTGACAAATAATCCGTGCTAGTTTACTCCATACTAGGATAGTAAATACTAGTTGGAGGTTAGTTCAACATGCCAAACAAACAAAATCAGCCAAAGCGAAACGCTTTTCCCCCACAGCATCAAAACAAGCAGCCTGGATTAGAAAGTCGAATGGATCCAAAACCAACCTCGATTGATCCCAATTATAAGGGATCAGGGAAATTAAGAGGAAAAATAGCTTTCATTTCAGGTGGTGACAGCGGAATTGGAAAGGCTACAGCTATCTATTTTGCTAAAGAAGGGGCAAATATTGCGATCAACTACCTAGAAGAGCATGAAGATGCAAACGAAACGAAGCAATTAATAGAAGCTGAAGGGCAAGAATGTTTATTACTTCCAGGAGATATCGGTAATGAGTCCTTTTGCAGGGAGATTGCCAATAAAACGATTGACCAGTTTGGAAAAATTGATGTATTAGTAAACAACGCTGCAGAGCAGCACCCTCAGGATAGTCTCCTGAATATTTCTTCTGCCCAACTAGAGAGAACCTTCCGGACTAATATTTTTTCTTATTTTTATTTAACAAAAATGGTTCTGCCGTATTTACAAAAAGGCAGTTCCATTATTAATACCACTTCCATAACAGCCTATGCCGGACATGAACAGCTGATTGATTACTCAGCAACGAAAGGGGCAATCGTTACCTTTACTAGATCTCTTGCGATGTCACTTTCAGGAAAAGGAATTCGTGTAAACGGTGTAGCGCCGGGACCCATTTGGACCCCACTAATCCCATCTACATTCTCTGTCGATAAGGTAGCTCAATTTGGAACCGACACACCGCTTGGACGTGCAGGACAGCCATACGAACTAGCACCAACCTATGTATATTTGGCAAGTGATGATTCATCCTATGTAAGCGGGCAGATTATTCATGTGAACGGCGGCACGATCGTAAACGGATAAATTTTTCAAAAAGGGAGAAAACGGTCACCATACGATGTTCATGGTGGCCTTGAAGATTGAATAAGTGCATTGTTGCGTCTTTGACGCAAGCAAAACAAAGATTGAAAAAGACAGCTTATTAAACGGCAGCTGTCTTTTTTCAATCTTTGTCCTTTAATTCTCATCTTTTGTTTTCGCACACTTTATTTGGATACTCCATACCAAAATACAGTCCAAGCTTTTTCAAAGCGATTTAGAAAATCATCATAAATAAAGCTCTCCGTAAATAATCCATCTAACAAGAAATAAAAAGCTGATTGGAACGTTTGTTCAGGTATATCTCTTAATTGTCCTTCTTCTATTCCTTGAGTATATAATTTGTTTACAATCTCGTCTATTTCATTATCTCCTTTTTCTACAATTGCTTTAACTTCTTCTTTTAATTCTACAGGTGGAAATAGTAAAAAGCGTACATACATCATACCTTCTTGTTTATTTAGAATAAAATCACAGCTATTTTTAAATAATAAATAAAGCCTTGTTTCTAAATCCTCATTTCTATGTCTCTCATATGTATCCTGCATTCTCATAAGTAAAGCGTCCATAACCATGTCTGCTACGTATAAGTACAAATCATTTTTACTTTTAAAGTGGTTGTATATCGAGGGTTTTTGAATCCCTACTTCTTTTGCGATTTGCGATAACGTTGTGCCTTCATAGCCGTGCTGAGCAAACAAACGCTTAGCTGCTTCAATAATTT
>NZ_JBALOZ010000147.1:0-757 GCF_036965125.1 Bacillus sp. JJ1503 | reverse complement strand
AAAACAGTTGAAAATAAACAAAATCAACGTTATACTAACTACCGTTAGTTAATTATAAAACAAAGAAGGTGTTTGAACAAATATGTGGATTTTAGTCATCATTGCAGGCATCTTTGAAGTTGGTTGGGCCACAGGATTAAAACATGCCAACTCGCCTTTAGAATGGACTTTTACTATATAGGAGTTGTTGTTAGTTTTATACTGCTTGTCCGAGCTGCTACAACTTTACCTACAAGTACAGTATACGCCGTTTTTGTAGCATTGGGTACAGTTGGAACAGTGTTAGTTGATATCATTATCTTTCATGCACCTTTTAATTTGGGTATGCTCTTCTTTCTTGTCTTACTGCTTGTGGGAGTGCTTGGGTTAAAACTTGTCACCGGTAAGCAGGATGCAGAAAGGAGTCAAGAAGGATGAGTTGGTTATTCTTAATTATCGCAGGTATTCTTGAAATTGTTGGTGTTACTGGTATGCAGATTATGGGGAAAGGTCAGAAACTAAAAGGATTCCTAATTATATTGATTGGTTTTATTTTTAGTTTTACCTTTCTTAATCTTGCGATGAAGACCGTTCCTTTAGGTGTCGCTTATGCAGTTTGGACAGGAATTGGAACTGTAGGTAGTGCGATCATAGGAATGTTGTACTATGGTGAGTCCAAAGATAAATTGCGTATTTTCTTTATTGCATTGGTAGTAGTGGCAGTAATCGGTCTAAGATTAGTATCTTAATCAAAGAAATTTTTGAAGAAGGTTGCTAG
>NZ_JBALOZ010000146.1:0-8447 GCF_036965125.1 Bacillus sp. JJ1503 | reverse complement strand
CGTTTAACGTTTTTTCCTTTTTTTTAAATTTCTTTCATAATTTTTTTGTAAATTTCCTTTTCGTTAAACTCTTCACCCATTGGAAATCTCTTAATAAATTTATTGTTTTCATCAATTAAATAGACAAAGGTGCTATGAACATAGAATCCATCCCCAGGATCTCTGTACTGGAATTGAAAAGTGCCGGCTAATTCTCTAATTTCCTCTTGATCCGCTTTCATATTATTCTGGTCCCCTGTAAGGAGAATCCAATTTCCGTCATCTTCAATCTCAAAGGTTTTCATATAATTCTTCATTTTTTCTGGCGTGTCCCGATAAGGGTCAATTGAAATCGTCAAAAATTCGACATTTTTGCCAAAAACCCCAGCCTTTTCTAAATCCTTTTTCAAAAATTTCATTTTTTGCGTAGTCGTTGGACAAATATCAGGGCAGTGGGTATACATAAATTCGACCAGCTTCAGCTTTTTATTTGATTCCGAGAACGCATATTTTTCTTCGTGCATCGTTACAAGCGTAATGTCATCTGGAATCTTAGATGTCACATCTCGAATAATAAAAAAGGAAATTCCAGCCGAGATTCCTAAAATAACAATAATTCCACAAATAATATATAGTTTTTTCATTATTTCCCCTCCCTTAATAAGAATAATGAAAATGTGAGAAAAATCCTATGGATAATATGTGAACATAGATATAGAGTGGGAGGTTTTATTTTTAAAAATTGGAAAAGCCAAAGGAAATCGATTCCTTTGGCTTTTTAAGCGAGTTAATTATTTCATTGAAATCCAAACACTCTTCACTTCAGTGTAGTTATTTAATGCATAGGATCCCATTTCACGGCCGATTCCGGATTGCTTGTATCCGCCAAACGGAGAAGCTGCATCAAAGGCATTGTAGCAGTTTACCCAAACTGTACCTGCACGCAGTTTATTGGCAATATAATGTGCATTCGCGACATCACGAGTCCAAACACCTGCTGCCAGTCCGTATTCACTGCTATTCGCGCGATTAATTAATTCATCGAGATCATCATATGGAAGGGCAGAAATAACAGGTCCGAAAATCTCTTCCTTCGCAATTGTCATCTCATCACTAACATCAGCGAAAATGGTAGGGGAGACAAAGTAACCTTGTTCTTGTGGCTTTTCACCGCCAACAACAAGCTGGGCACCTTCATTTATGCCCTTTTCGATATAACCTAGTACACGATTTTGCTGTTCGATCGAGACAAGCGGACCAATCTCTGTATCAGCATGAATACCTGCACCTTGTTTAATATTTTTGGCATGGCTTGCCATATCTGCCACAACATTGTCAAAATGCTTCTTCTGTATAAATACGCGAGAACCAGCGCAGCAAACTTGACCTTGGTTAAACATAACCCCATTTAAAGCACCAGGGATGGCTTTTGATAAGTCCGCATCTGGAAGAATGATGTTAGGCGATTTTCCGCCTAGTTCAAGAGTGACTCTTTTTAACGTTTTTGAAGCTCTTTCCATAATCATTTTTCCAACTTCTGTGGAGCCGGTGAATGCAATTTTGTCAACTAGCGGATGATCAACAAGCGGCTGGCCTGCTGTTTCACCAAAACCTGCAACAATATTGACGACACCAGGAGGGAAGCCCGCTTCTTGAATTAATTCTGCTAAATATAATGCTGAAAGAGGCGTTTGTTCGGCTGGCTTAAGTACGATTGTACAGCCTGTAGCAAGTGCCGCTCCCATCTTCCACATTGCCATTAGAAGAGGGAAGTTCCATGGAATAATTTGTCCGACAACTCCCACAGCCTCATGACGAGTATAGTTGAAGAATGGACCATTTACTGGAATGGTTTGACCAACGATTTTCGTAGACCAGCCCGCATAGTAACGCATATGCTCAACAGCTAGCGGAATATCAGCATTAGTTGTTTCACGAATTGGTTTTCCGTTATCTAATGTTTCTAATTGTGCTAATTCAGCAGCATTTTCCTCCATTAAATCTGCTAGCTTATACATGAGTCTGCTTCTTTTTGCAGTTCCCATCTTAGACCATGGACCTTCATCAAAAGCCTTTCTAGCAGCTTTCACAGCAAGGTCGATATCTTCTGGACCAGCTTCGAATACGTTTGCAAGAACCTCCCCAGTGGCAGGATTATATGTTTCAAATGTTTTCTGAGACTTGCTTTCTACAAATTCTCCATTAATATACAAATGTTTTTTACCGCTTAAGAACTTTTCTACCTTCTCTAATAAATTGACTGTTAATTGGCTCATAAAACTCCTCCTTAGAATTGTAGTCTTATGTATTTCATGATGCCATGTTGAGTAGAATTCTTTCGCGAACACCTACAATACAATGGTAACAATTTAATAGTTTAATAATCAACTATAAACATTACAAATATTCTGACACCGTTCGACGAATGCTTACAAATTTTACTAAAGAATGAATTGCGATCAATATTTAATGGTAATTTAGGGAATTTTTAGTATTTTTGTAGTAAAATTATAATGATTTTAATAGAAATAATCTCGTTTAACTAATAAGGATTGAAAAAGGTCGCTATTAAGGAGGGATGTTTATGCGGACCGAAAAGATCTTAGTTGTAGATGATGATCGTGATATTAGGGAGGTCTTGTATCTTTATTTAAATAATGAAGGCTATGATGTTACATTGGCAGATAACGGGGAAAAAGCACTGCTTCTTTTTGGGAGTAATAATTTTGACTTAATCTTATTGGATGTAATGATGCCGGTAGTAGATGGATTTGAAACATGCCAGTCATTACGGAAAAAATCAAATGTGCCTATTATATTTTTAAGTGCAAAAGAAGACGATATTGATAAAATCCTAGGCTTACGAATTGGTGGGGATGATTATATAACAAAACCGTTTAGCCCAGCAGTATTAGTTGCAAAAATTAAAGCGCAATTAAGAAGAATCAGACAAAATGATTTCGAAAGCAGCAACGAAAAGAAAAATCGGGAAAACGATATTCTTCAATTTCCCGACCTTACAATAGATATAGATCGACATGTGGTACAAAAATGTGGAGAAAAAATCTCACTGCCAGCAAAAGAATTTCAATTATTATGCCTATTAGCTAAGAATGCTGGAAGAGTTTATAGTGTGGAACAACTTTTTCAGCAAATATGGGGTGAAGACAGTCTTGGTGACAATCGTACGGTAATGGTACACGTTAGCAACTTGAGAAAAAAAATTGAACCTGACCCAGTAAAACCCATATATGTACAAACCGTAAGAGGAATAGGGTATAAATTTAACGATGACTTTGAATAGCTGAAGGATTATTTCTTAAAAACTCTTTTATGTCTGTGATTGAAACACCCATTGATTTAGCTTTGATGATAAGGGATAGCCATTCTTTATCCAGTTTTCCATGAATTGCTTTATCGGAAGCTATTGTACTACTATTTAAAGATTGCTCCATATTAACCTCCATTAACAGAATTGATATAGTAATTAGAATATATTAAATATTATAAGTACAGTATAAATTTACTTAAAGTTTTATTAAAGTTTTTAAAGGATGAGGAATATGTTGAATGTTTCTGGGTATAAAAAATTAATGCAAAAAGACAAAGACGAATTTGCCAAATATTATTTAGGTTATTCTTCTTTCAATGAAAATGATGTCATCATACAAAAGATCATGGAGCCTTCTTTTTACACGCAATATGATTTTGAATATTTTCAAAGAGAATTTGATTTACTATCCTTCATACACCATCCAAGCATTGTAGTACCAATACGGTTGGAGAAAAAAAACAATGAAATCCTACCCGTTTATGAACCGTTCGAAGGGGAGCTTTATAAAAAATTTGTATACACACAAAAGTACACTTTAAAAGATTTTTTTACCATAGCCATTCAATTTTGTGAAATCATTGAATATATTCACGATCAAGATTTGATGTTTCTTCATTTAAATCCATATAATTTCATCGTCAATATTGAAAAAGGACAACTATCGTTATTAGGTACTTTTAATTCGCTCTATCGTGGTAAAAGCATCATAACGGATCAAACAAATAAATTATTATCTTCATGGGAAATCGCCTATATTCCGCCAGAATTAACGGGAAGAATTAATATCCAAGCAGATTATCGGGCCAATTTGTACACTCTTGGGATTATTTTTTATGAGCTTCTGACAAAAAAGCTTCCCTTTGAAGACTCAGAGCTTTCAGAAACTATACATTCACATTTAGCCCGAATTCCTACTTCGCCTTCAGAAATTAATGCCGACATCCCAGAAATCCTTTCAAATATTATCTTGAAGCTATTGGAAAAATCACCTGATGAACGTTATCAGTCTGTAAATTCAGTAAAGAAGGACTTTGAATATTGCTATGATGAATTTGTCAAAACCGGTTGGGTAAAGAAGTTTCCTTTAAATTATCAAAATAAAGCTACTAAACAAATGAAAAATGTTCTGTTTGGCAGGGAAAAGGAATTAGAAAGTTTATATGAAGGATTAGCATGCGTCTTTGGTGGTTCCTCAAAGACTGCTCTTATATCAGGGCCATCTGGCAGCGGCAAAACTGGTTTAGTTCATTATTTGCATAATAATAACATGGAAAATAATTTTTTATTTTTAGAAGGAAAGTTTGACCAATTACTTAGGAATATTCCGTACGCCCCTATTATCCAAGCATTTAAAACTTGGGTTCGAATTATTTTATCAAAGGGAGAAAAAAATGTAACGATCTGGAAATCAAAAATTCTTCATGAACTTGGACCATATGTGAGTGCTTTATCCTTTCTTCTTCCTGAAATTGAATGGATTATTGGAAAACAGCCTGCAATTGAGAGGATGTCTTCATACGATAATCATAGTCATTATTTAATGATGTTTCAAAAATTGATTAATTTTATTTCAATTGAATGTCCACTTATCATTTTTATCGATGACCTTCAATGGTCTGATGCAGCATCATTAGAGTTAATTTGTTACTTAATCAATAATACGAGGGAAAATCGATTATTTTTGATTATTGCCTATAGAGATGGCATAGATTTGGAGGAAAACAATCGAGTAAACACAGCTTTAAAAGAAAGTATTCTTACGAATTTAAATGATAAAGTTGTTATTTCCCTCCAACCATTGTCAATAGCACAAATCACTCACTGGATCTCTATTCAATTTGATATTGATAGCCGGATAAGTACACAAATTTCTTCGATTATTTACAAAATAACAGCAGGAAATCCTTTTTTTATCACGCAAATTTTTCGAAGCTTAACGAAAGAAATGTTAGTATCAGCTGATGATGAAGCAATGGAACATATTCAGCTTACATTATTAAATGAGATCTCAATAAATGAGGATATTGTTAGCTTCATTATTAGCAGGATAAAAAAGCTACCCGAACATGATCAAAAATTACTGAAAGCAGCTTCTTGTTTAGGCAGAAAAGTGAATGGAGAACTAATATCTGAAATTTTGAAAATCGATAGTCAAAACATCAATCATTTACTTCAGGATGCTGTTACTAAAGGGTTTGTCGTACCTATAGTTGATAATCATTCAGAAGAAGATAATAATAAATTTTTATTTATCCATGACCGTGTGCAGCAAGCCCTTTATTCACTTCTTTCATTAGATGAGAAACAATATTTGCATTTAAAAATTGGTAAATATTTAAAAGAAAATCAACCTATCCATGTAAATAATGAGGATTTATTTGAAGCTGTGTCACACTTGAATATTTGCACTAAATTGTTATCGGAGGAAGAGCGGAAGGAGTTAGCAACTTTAAATGCTCGGGCGGGGAGAGAAGCAATAAAAGTGGCTGCGTTTCAGGCTGCATACAATTTCTATTATGAGGCAAAGGGGCTTTTACAGGAGGACTCATGGCAAGACAACTATTCCCTAACTTTTGAAATAATGAAAGGATTAGGGGAATCAGCCTATCTAAATAGTAATTTTAAGCTAGCTGAAAATACCTTTAAAGAAGTAATAGATAAAGCGAAGACAAAAGAAGAGAAAATTAAACTTTACAATAATATGATTATGTTATTTACCCATTTACATCGAGTAAATGAAGCTGTTGATGCGGGTTTGAAAGGGCTGCAGTTATTTAATTGGAACATTAAACCAAATCCAAGGAAAGCAGACATAGCTAAAGAGTTACTTCTTATTCAATTTGCACTTATTAACAAAAAACCAGCAACACTTCTCAACTTGCCACATATGAAAGAACCATCACAGAAACTTTTTATTGAAACATTAATTAATTTAAATGCCCCATCGTTTCATGTAAATCAGAATTTATCTACTTATTTAATGCTAAAGGCTTTTCATTTTACATTAAAAAATGGTCAAACGGATTTTACTTGCTTAGTATTTAATAATTATTCACTTATTCAAAGTGCTGGCTTTAATAATTTTTCTGATAGCTATGAATACGGCAACATTGCATTACAGCATGTAGAACGAGGAAATAAGATTAATTTGAAAGCAAGAGTTTATTTTGTTTTCGGCACATTTGTTAATCATTGGAGAAATCCATTGCGCGACAATCTTTCATACTTAAATGAAGCACAGCAGCTTAGTGTCGAATCAGGTAACATTCATTTAGCTGGTGCATCAAGTTCCTTTATCATTATAACTATGTTTATTCAAGGTAACAGCCTTAAGGAAGTATCGATGGGTGTTCAAAAACAGCTGGAATTCGTAAAAAGTATTAACTATCGAATATCAGTAGATTTTATTCATGAAATGAAGCATTGGCTTGAAGTACTATCGAATAGGGATGTAACCCCTAATTTTGATATGCCAATTACAAATAGCGATCAGTCTGCTGATATTATTCATTATACTTTAAGACTGCAAATGGCATTTTTATTAAAAGAAGAGGAGCAGGCAAGCAACTTACTTAAGATGTTGTCAAAACTAATAACAAAAACAAATGTTCTCGTTATAACACCTGAATATTATTTTTATCAAACATTATGGTTATGTCGTTTATATGAAAAGGCTACTAAGCTGGATAGAAAGATTTATATTCGAACAATAAAAAGAAATATACAAAAAATGAAAAAGTGGGCGGAAAATGCCCCTGTAAATTATCAACATAAATATCTGCTAATGAAGGCAGAACTAAATAAAGTATTGAATAAAAGCAAGGAAGTGATCACTGGCTATTATGAAAAAGCTGCCTTTTCAGCAGGTGAATCTGGATTTTTACAGGATGAAGCGATTATTTATGAATGTATGGGTGATTATTATATAAGAATTGGCTATAAGCAATTAGCACAATATTTTTTCAAATTGGCTTATCAACAATATGTAAGCTGGGGTGCAGTTATAAAAGCAGAGAATTTAAAAAAACAGAATTTAGATATGTTTCCTTTGTTAAATGATCAGGTCGCTAGAACTGTAAATATCGATACGGAAACAATTATTAAAGCTACGCAAGCAATATCAATGGAAATCAATTATGAAGAATTAATGATCAAAATGATGAAAATCATGATTGAAAATGCTGGAGCTGAAAAAGGATATTTACTTCTTCATGAGGAAGGCAGATTACATCCCGCCATTCAAGGGAACTTAGACAAAACTTATTTATTGGATAATCAAGTTGATATTTCCGAGTTTGCACAAGAAATTCCTCTTCAACTTATTCATTATGTTCTCAAAACGGAAGAGGCAATTGTCCTAGAAAATGCGGGTGCAATTGGACTGTTTATTGATGATCCATATGTCAAATTAAAGAAGCCGAAATCCGTACTAACATTGCCGATTATGTATCAAAATCTATTAATAGGAATTTTATATTTAGAAAATAACATCATGACTCATGCATTTACGAAAGAAAGCATACAAATGTTAACTATTCTTTCATCACAGGCTGCTATTTCACTCGTAAACGCAAGAGTGTACACGATGCTTGAAGAAAAAGTAAAGGAGCGTACAAATGATCTTCAGGGTGCCATAACGAGTCTTGCTGAGGCGAATAATAAACTTGAACAGGAAGAAACGTTGAGACGTGACTTTTTAGCGAATATTTCTCATGACTTAAGAACTCCAATAACCTCAATACAAGGGTATATTGAAGCGATTATTGATGGAATTATTGATTCTCCTGATAAACAATTAAGCTATTTAAAAAGAAGCAGAGAACGTATCCTTTCTTTGAATCGTCTAATTCAAGACTTATTTGATTTATCACAGCTAACAGCTGGGAGCTTCCATTTTTCAATGGAAAATGTCGCTATAAATAAACTCTTCTTATATCTTTGTGGTCAGTATGAATGGGATGTTAAAAAGAACAACTTAGATTTTATCATTACGATTCCAGCATTAAATGACTCAGACTATCCATTAGTTTCTGTTGATATTAGAAGAATGGATCAGCTGATTTCAAATTTAATCAATAATTCAATCAAGTATACGAAAAACGGAAAAATTCAACTTGAACTAATTATTGAGGAG
>NZ_JBALOZ010000145.1:0-4225 GCF_036965125.1 Bacillus sp. JJ1503 | reverse complement strand
ACTGAATAGAAGTTATCATTTTTCGATATAATAAAATGAATCATATTTAGAATGGTTTTAGTAATTAATTATGGTAATTAGCTCAATAGAATTAAATGGAATTATAACATTGAGTAAGGATGAAAAAATGAGTTATGACATTAGCATATGGTCAGTAAATAAAACTTCATTTGAGAATGAAATTTTTAACCAAGCAAGTATTAAACATAAGAATGAGGGAATCATCTTTGAAGGTCCAAATTGGCAAATTATGATTGGTAATCCTCAAGAAGTCATGGAAGAAGATATACCAGAAGAAGTTGTTGGCAAACTTCCGGGCATTAAATATTTTACAGAAATTATTTTAGAACCCTTAGGTGCACCTAAACAAGCATTTACGATACTTAAGAAAATTTCTAAAATCATTGCTCAATCATCACATGGAATTATTTCTGATGAACGAGGAACAGTTTCTTCTCCAACGGGCGTGAAAAGGCTAGAAACCATTAAAGTAAAAGATGATCCAGATTGTCTCCAAATGACATGGTGGTTCATGAAAGACCACACTTTTATAAAAGATGGTTTTAAAGAATTTTTAGAATTTATTGAATTAACATTGCCTGAAGCATTACCTAGAAGATATGGAATTTATGAGCCACCACAATTTAAACTGGCCGAAAAAGGAAAAGAACATTTTATTCAGTTTTTATCCGAGCACATACATGAAGTGATTGTTTGGTATCCCAGTAAACCATTTACTTATATTACGATTCAAATCCCACCTAAAATAGGTGCCACACGTGAAGGTTTTAGAGCTTCTTATATCACTATGGAGTTTTTAGAGGAGGTAATGAACCAGCCTGGATGGCCTACGGAATTAAAGCGATTTTGGTTAAAAGCTTCTGACCAATTACAACCGTTTTATGGTGAAATGAGAAAGGCAAAGTTTTCTATAGGTGATACATGGTGGAGAGGCTTTCCAAAAAAGTTGGGGAATGCTGCTGTTATAGGAAAGCCTTATATTGATTTATGGACGGAATTTACTAAAGAAGCCAAACAAACTGATAGCGGACTTTTTTATATTGAAAACATAAAACAGGATTATCAGGATCTCCATTCAATTATTGCAGATGTGCCAGAGGATTTTGTAAAACCGAAGACTAAGAAGAAACACTCAAGAAATTGGCCTTTTGAGGGACCAATCTTGAAATATAAATAATATCTTTAGTTTTACAAACCAAAGGCGCAATCCTTACTACTACAGGAAAGCGCCCGATTGTTGAAGATCGTTATTGAACTCAAGCACCCGTTAATAAAATATTGTAATTTTATTTATTATAATCTTACCAGTGTACTTGAAGTTTATTACCATTTGGGTCATAAAAGTGGAAAAAGGCATGACCATTATCTTCTTTTATATCCTCGACCTTAACTTGATTATCAATTAAGTGTTGATGAAATTTAGATAATTCTGGACTTGTAAAGCCAATGCTAAATTCTTGTTTATTATCAATTGTAAAATGTGCAAATGTTTCATCTTCGGTAGGAACTAAGATAAGTAAAAAAGGTCCTTCATTTACTTTTAAAATCGCAAGTTCCTCAGTACTGTTTAATAACTGGAGTCCTAATACATCTCTATACCATTGAGCAGATAGTTCTAAATCTTTTACAGGAATTCTAATATAATGTACTTGTTCAATAAATGATTTACTCATAGCCTTCTCTCCTTTATATAATCTGGTATATCAAATAGTTCCCTTTCTATATACCTTTTTCCTTCGGATTATTGAATTAGTCGAGTAGAAAGGAACCTCTCTACCTTACGGTAGATTGTGCTCCTTCCCCTCACAGAACCGTGCTTGCGCTATTAACGCACACGGCTCCTCCTAGTTACCATTCACAAAACCTTGCTAATCTCTTAGGATCAGATTTTGCTAATTCTGCTATCCTTACTAGTTATGTCTCCATTTATTATTCCTACCTCTGTGTGTAGTAAATGTGTCCCTAGCAAGGGTGATAACTGGTAGCTAGCCTTTCCTCCATCGGCATTACCCAACTTCATTGGTACTACGCTGCTATCCGACTCCCTATTCCGGCATTTGGTTTCCTTACTTTTTATCGCTTGTACACCATACTCTTCTAACAAGAAAAGACCGGTAGGGTCTCCCGAGTTGCCGTATCATATCAATGTGTAACGTGCCAAGGTCTCTGACTCCAGAGAGGTTTTATCCATCTTGCCTTAAACGAAGGATAAAATGTAGCTTTCTGCTGCAGTTAAAACATCAGCCCTCTCGATTTACTAACATTATGGGGCTCAATCCCTTCAACCATTTGGCTTTCGGCCCATTACCTAACTGTCTACGCTTAAAGACGAAAGTTACCTTTAGCCCTCCAAGACTCGCTACGAGTGAATGGCTAGTTCTTACTCGACGGGAATCCCACCCGTTATATGATACGACCTAGGCTCGGCCGCACACCTGCTCCTTTAGTATAAGTACATTTATTCACAATCTCTTCCAAAATATCCACTTGTTTTGAAAACAAGTTACTCAACAATCTGGCCCGATTACTGAAAAANNNNAAGAATTGCGCCCGATCGTGGAGCAAGCTGAAACTTATTTCTCTTTCTGCCTTTTTAACATAAATAAGGAATAAGTCCGAGACCTTTTATTTTTCTTATTCAAAATAGTTGTTTTCTTGTTTAATTTGATCTATTCTCTTTTTCCCCCATTCATACATCATCTCAACGATCGGTAATAACGTCATCCCCAGTTCAGTCATTGAATATTCGACTTTCGGGGGAACTTCTGGATATACTTCTCTATGAACAATTCCATCTTCCATCAGTTCACGTAATTGGTTTGTTAATATCTTATGGGATATTTTCGGAAAAAGTTTTTGAAGTTCGCTGAAGCGATGTGGTCCTTCAACACCTAAGTGCCACAAAATAACAACTTTCCATTTCCCACTAATAATCGATAAGGTAAGTTCCTTTTCACAATGATAATCAAGATTTAATATTCTCTCTTTGATCTCTTCTCTTAATTTATCCGACATATAGTTAACTCCCTTTCATTTAAATAAGTAACCTTTTGGTAACCTCCGCACAAAAAAGTGCATTCTTCACAATGTAGTAAACCATATGTAGAATGAAGTTAGTCTTAAAGACAAATCTTTATCTATTTTAGGCGCTAATCATTTATGAGGAAAACAGCGTTAATATTTATATCACTAAAACGATTTTATTAAACTTCTCTTATTTAATACACTGTATTTCGTCTAAAATAAAACTATCTCATCTAAAGGAGCGAAAAACATGCAAACGATCGCAGGAAAAGTGGCGTTAATTACAGGAGCAGGGCGTGGCATAGGACGTGCAACAGCAATAGCTTTTGCCAAAGAAGGTATTCATGTAGGTCTTATTGGACGTACGCTTGAAAATTTACAACAAGTAGCAGAGGAACTTAAACAATATGATGTGAAGGTAGCAATCGCTGCTGCAAATGTAGCAGATTTAGACTCTATAACCACAGCGATTGAATCAATTCGTGACGAACTTGGTGCAATCGATATTTTAGTAAACAATGCCGGCATTTCAAAATTCGGTAACTTCATGGACTTAACGCCTGAAGAATGGACAAATATTATCGATGTCAACGTAAAAGGTGTGTACTACACAACACGTGCGGTATTACCGGAAATGATCGAGCGCAACACAGGCGACATCATTAATATCTCATCAACAGCTGGTCAAAAAGGTGCACCAATTACAAGTGCATACTCTGCTTCAAAAGCTGCAGTTATTGGACTAAGTGAGTCATTAATGCTTGAGGTGCGTAAGAAAAATATTCGCGTTACAACGTTAACACCAAGTACGGTGGCAACAGATATGGCTGTCGAACTAAACTTAACAGACGGAAATCCGGAAAAAGTAATGCAAGCAGAAGATTTAGCTGACTTAATGGTTGCACAACTAAAACTTCATCCACGTGTTGTATTAAAACATGCTGGACTTTGGTCTACGAACCCCTAATAGAACTATTCGAAATATCAAGGCGCTATCCGATGTATTTTGGACAGCGTCTCCTTTTTTAGAATAATAGGCTTTAATAGGAGTACTGCCAACCCGTCTATCACATGAACGGCATCATAAAAAAGTGTGGTTTTTGCAACCCATTACTCAATTAAATGGCCCGATTGTGGAATAAGAGCTACAGACGATTCTTAAACTAGTCGAGTAGAAGGG
>NZ_JBALOZ010000144.1:0-10542 GCF_036965125.1 Bacillus sp. JJ1503 | reverse complement strand
ATCCTATACAATAATAAATAAATTATTCAAAATTGTATAAAAATATTTTATCATTTGGTATAACTAGAGAATAAGGTAATTTTGTTTGAAAATTATTCATTTTTAAATAATTTTTGAGTGAATAGTAACAGGAGAGGGGGAACTAGTTTTGTTAGAGGAAAATAAAGTTTGGAATGAAAATGAAGCAATTCTTCACTCTTTGCGAGATGACATTTTAGTAACGGATACCGATGGAATGATTTTAAAGGTTAGTGAAGCAACGGAAGCCATATACAATATGAAGTCAAATGAAATGGTTGGCCGGTCGGTTTATGACCTAGAAAAAGAGGGGGTGTTTACCCCACTTTTAACACCAATGGTTATTAAAGAAAAGAAGAAAATTACGTTTGTTCAAACAACCATGGAAGGGAAGAAGCTGCTTGTTACAGGCATTCCTGTATTTGACCCGAATAATAAGCTTGTTCGGATTGTTAGTTATTCTCATGATGTGACAGAACTGCTTAACATGAAGAAATACTTAACGGACATGGAGGACGAAATGGAGAGAGTGAAGGGGGAGCTCGAAATCCTTCGCAATCTTCATTACACAGACGGCATGATTGCCACATGTGACGAAATGAAAAAGGTTCTTCACCTAGCCTTACAGGTGGCTGAAATTGATGTAAATGTGCTGCTTCTTGGTGAATCAGGAGTGGGTAAATCTCACATTGCTAACTTTATTCATAAAAAGAGTAATCGAAACAAAGGGCCCTTTATTGAAGTGAATTGCGGTGCGATCCCAGAGTCGCTTTTTGAGGCAGAGTTTTTCGGGTATGAATCAGGTGCTTTCACTGGCGCAAATACGAAAGGAAAGGTAGGGCTGGCTGAGCTTGCTAATGGTGGAACGCTGTTTTTAGATGAGATAGGCGAGCTGTCACTAGCCAATCAAGTAAAAATACTCAAGTTCATCCAAGAGAAGCAGTTTTACCGAGTTGGCGGCACGAAAATGCGAACCGCAGATTTTAGAATGCTAGCTGCCACTAATCGAAATTTGGAGGAAGCTGTGGAAGCCGGAACGTTTAGAAAGGACCTTTTCTTCCGGTTAAATGTTGTTCCAATTACAATTCCACCTTTAAGGAAGCGTCCGACCGATATTATTCCCTTAATTGATTATTTTCTTAAGTTTTTTTCGGAAAAGTATAATCGTCCCCGAAGTCTGGATGAAGGCGTTATTCATGTATTGTTGTCCCATGAATGGAGAGGAAATGTACGAGAGTTGATTAATTTAATGGAAAGGCTTGTGGTCACTTCATCTAAACACCTGATTGAAATGGAAAACCTCCCTCATCATTACAGAAAATCAGTCTCAGATGTTCCTTCCTTTGATGACAGAAATCAGACACTTACCGAGATTCTGGAGAATGTGGAAAAGCAAGTACTTATCAAAGCAAGGCAACGTTATAAAACAACAACGCAAATGGCTAAGGTGTTAGGCATAAGTCAGCCATCTATCGTTAGGAAAATCAGAAAGTATGGAATCAAATAAAAGTGGCACAATTCTTGCAAAGTAATTTAGTAGAAAAACATGTAATTTTCAAAAAAAGAGGGGGAAGATTTGATGAAGAAATGGTTGATGATTGTATGTTCATTTATGCTGCTACTCGCATTAGCAGCCTGTGGAAAAGAAGAAGCAGCGAATAAGGCTGGTGGTGAAAAGTCCTCGCAGCCGTTAAGAGTAACTCTTCCGACTTGGACAGGATATGGACCGCTATTTTTGGCAAAAGAAAAGGGCTTTTTTGAAAAAAACGGTGTAAATGTTGAGCTTTCAATTATTGAAGGATTAGGCGAACGGAAACAAGCACTAGCAGGCGGAAAAATTGATGGCATGGCAACGGCATTAGATGTGCAAGTAGCATTAGCGGCTGCAGATATACCTGTACGAGTGGTATGGCTACTGGATGATTCATATGGCGGGGATGGAATTCTTGTTAAAAATGACATTCAAGACGTGAAAGACTTAAAAGGCAAACAAGTAGCATTTGAAGTTGGTTCCACAAGCCACATGCTTGCTTTAACAGCGCTGAAGCAAGGGGGATTAACGGAAAGTGATATTGAAGTCGTGCAAATGTCAGCTGGGGATGCTGGTGCAGCGTTTGCGGCGGGCAAAGTTGATGCAGCTATTACGTGGGAGCCTTGGTTAACAAAAGGGGCAGAAGCGAACGGAAAAGTCTTGTTAACGACTAAAGATCTGCCGGGTATTATCGTTGATACTATTAGCTTTAAAGAGGATATTATTAAAAACCGTCCAGAAGATGTAAAGGCTTTTGTTAAGGCAATGGGAGAAGCAATGGATTATTGGAAAGAGAATAAAAAAGAAGCAAATGAAATTATGGCGAAAGGCTTGAACATTGATGTTGCAGAATTCGAAGCAACGGAAACAGGCTTGAAATTCATGACAAAAGAAGATAATGAAAAACTATTTGGCTCAGAAAGCAGCAAAGGGTCCATCTATCAATCAACAGAGAATGCCATCAAGTTTTATTTAGAGCAAAAATTGATTGATAAAGAGCCGAAAGCAGAAGACGTCCTTAACGGAAGCTTTGTATCGAATCAATAAACTTAAAAAAAGAATGAAGAGGCATAACTTAGTACCTCTTCATTCACTCAAATAGATCGATAGACAGGGGGATATAAATGGGGGGAAATTGGTTTACTCCTAAAAAAGAAATACCAAAGACGATTTATACTTCAGCAGGATTTATAATATTTGCTCTTGTTTTTGGGATCTGGTCAGCATTGAGCTATGGCGGGATTGTGAATCCTTTATTTTTACCCACGCCTACTAAAGTATTAGCAACAGCTATAGATTTATTTGTCAATGGCGAAATCCTTTCTGATATCGGAATTAGTTTTTCTAGGGTTTTGGCGGGATTTCTAATTGCAGCTATCATTGGGATACCTTTAGGAATTTTCATGGGGTCGCTGCGAATTATTGAAGGAGCCTTTGAGCCGATCATTGGTTTTATTCGTTATATGCCTGCTTCTGCATTTATTCCTTTATTAATATTGTGGATCGGTCTTGGTGAAACCGAAAAAATGTCAGTTATTTTTTTAGGAACGTTTTTTCAGCTCACGCTTATGGTGATGGATGTGACAAAAAACGTTCAAAACGATTTAATTGATGTTTCCTATACGTTAGGGGCTAAAAAGGGACAAATTTTTAGCAAAGTCATATTGCCGGCTTCCTTGCCGGGAATTGTCGATACCCTTCGCATAACGTTTGGATGGGCGTGGACTTATTTAGTCGTTGCAGAGATTGTCGGGGCATCTAGTGGTTTAGGATATATGATTATGCAAGCTTCCCGTTTTCTGAAGCCAGAAAAAATTATCGTTGGAATCCTGATTATCGGTTTGCTAGGGCTGATAACAGATTTATTGTTTAAAGCCATTTACCGAACTTCGTTTTCTTGGATGAGAAAGGATGGTTACTAATATGGGAACACCGAAGTTGGAAATCAGTGAAGCGGGAACATTCGATCCGAAGATTCTTCCTGATACGAAACCGTCAAAGCTGGAAATAAGAGATGTTGGGAAAATCTTTAAAACGAGAAGCGGAGAAACAACAGCCTTGGAAAAAACCTCTTTTACCATTGATGATGGGGAATTTGTAACCATCTTAGGGCCTTCGGGGTGCGGGAAATCAACGGTATTGCGCATCGTGGCCGGCTTAGAGGAATCGACATCTGGAACTGTTCTTCTTGATGGGAAGGAAATTAAGGGGCCAGGACCTGACCGTGGAATGGTTTTTCAATCATACACATTATATCCATGGTTGAATGTGAAGGAAAATATTACATTTGGGTTAAAGCTTAAGGGGGTCTCGCAAAAAGAGCGGGATGATGTGGCACGGCATTATTTGCAATTAATTGATTTAGAAGGGTTTGAGAAGCATTACCCGATCCAACTATCAGGCGGAATGAAGCAGCGTGTCGCGATTGCCCGCGCATTGGCGAACGATCCGAAAATATTATTAATGGATGAGCCATTTGGCGCGCTTGATGCCCAAACAAGAAATATCATGCAGGAAGTGCTGCTGAAAGCATGGGAGGAATCTAAAAAAACGATTTTATTTATTACCCATGATGTTGAGGAATCTATCTTCTTAGCGGACTCTGTTTATGTCATGACGGCAAGGCCAGGGCGTTTAAAGAAAAAGGTTCAGATATCACTCGATAGACCGAGAGAGTTTAGCGTGAAGGGAACTGCAGAGTTTGGAGCTTACAAAGAGGAATTATTGACGCTCATTCGAGAAGAAAGTTTAAAGATTAAATGACAGATTGTTTATTTTGAAGAGTCGAATTAGAATGTGGAGGTCAATTATATGGAGAATAAATGGGCGCATCTCATGAATAATATGCCAAACCGGCTTGCGCCAAGTATGGCTAAGGATCACCCAAACCTTCCAGTTGTAAAAGAAGAAGGCTGCTATTATTACGGGGCGGATGGCAGGGAATATCTTGATTTTACGTCTGGAATTGCAGTAACGAATGTTGGACATCGCCATCCGAAAGTCGTTCAAGCGATTAAAGATGCAGCTGATAGTTTAGTGCATGGACCTTCGGGTGTCATTATGTATGAATCCATATTGCGATTGGCTGATGAATTGGCAGATATTCTACCAGGCGATCTAGATTGTTTTTTCTTTTCTAACAGTGGGGCAGAAGCGATTGAAGGAGCAATCAAACTGGCGAAGTACGTAACGAAGCGTCCTTATGTCATTTCATTTACAGGCTGTTTCCATGGCCGCTCATTAGGTGCGTTAAGTGTAACGACTTCTAAAAGTAAATACCGAAAATTTATGCAGCCATCAGGACTAACGTATCAAATTCCATATGCAAATACTAAGGACTGCCCTCCAGGTTCTGATCCTGAAGCCTATGTCATTGCTCAATTGGAAAAAAACTTTGCCGCATTATTTAGTCATCAAGTTACTCCCGAAGAAGTAGCATGTGTGATTCTAGAACCTGTTCTTGGGGAGGGGGGCTATATTGTTCCTCCAAAAGGATGGCTGAAAAAGGTACGTGAAATATGTGATCGCCATCAAATCTTACTTATTTTTGATGAAGTCCAAACGGGTTTTGGGCGAACAGGAGAATGGTTTGCCGCACAGACTTTTGGGGTTACACCAGATATTATGGCCATTGCAAAGGGCATTGCTTCAGGTCTCCCTCTAAGTGCGACCGTTGCTTCTAGTGAATTAATGAAGCAGTGGCCACTTGGAAGTCATGGGACGACATTTGGAGGCAACCCAATTGCTTGCTCTGTTGCCTTAGCAACATTAGAAGTATTAAAAGAGGAGAATCTTCTTGATAACACAAAACGGATGGGCAGGTACGCGGTCGAGAAGCTTGAACAAATGAAGGATCGACACAGTGTCATAGGAAGTGTCCGGGCTGTAGGGTTAATGATTGGAATTGAAATCATTCATCCAAAAACCGGGGAGCCGAATGGAGAGGGATTATTAAAAATTCTTGATTTAGCGTTAGAAAAAGGGGTACTTTTCTACCTTTGCGGAAATCACAGCGAGGTCATCCGAATGATTCCTCCGCTAACCGTCACAAAGGAACAAATCGATAAAGGATTACGAATTCTTGATGAGTCTTTGACAGAGTATGAAGCAACATTGATGAATGCAAGAAAAGCGTAGTTAGGATTGAGAGACTGACTCTATATGGGTCAGTTTTCTTTTTTTTTGAAAATGGGGTATTAGCTATTTTGCAGTCCAAGCTTTAGTTGTTAATAGTCATCTAAAAGTTCTATTTTTCCAACTCGTCCCATATATTGAATTGAGGACGAGCGGGAGGACTGACTATTTAATGGGGAATAGACTAAAAAAAGTGGCTTTTGCCATTGGCCTAATCATCTTATTTTTTATTTTGCAATATGATTTCACAGATAATGATTCATGGGAATCATGGAACTTGCCTCTGACAGGAAAAATCATTTTGCTGGATCCCGGTCATGGAGGGCCGGATGGGGGTGCAGGTGATGATGAGGTACTTGAAAAAGACATTGCTCTCGCGGTATCTTTAAAGGTTCGGGATCTTCTCCAGCAGCAGGGGGCACTTGTTCTGATGACAAGAGAGGACGATCGGGATTTAGCTCCAGAAGGGACAAGGGGATACAGCAGAAGAAAAGTTGAGGATTTAAAACAAAGGCTGGATATGATCAATAACTCAGGGGCAGAGTTCTTTGTAAGTATTCATTTAAATTCCATTCCTTCTCCTCGGTGGAGCGGGGCCCAAACCTTTTATACTACAAAACGAGATGGAAATGCTCGATCGGCTAAGTTTATTCAAGATGAGCTTCGGCGAAATCTTGAGAATACGACTAGAAAAGCAAAAGAGCTGAACAGCGTATATATACTGAAGAATGCACAAATTTCCGGCTCTCTCGTGGAGATTGGTTTTTTATCAAACTATGCAGAGAGAGCGAACTTAAAGAAAGAGGAATATCAGAATAAAGTGGCCGCCTCCATTTATACGGGGGTTTTGCGTTACTATTCTGATGAAAAAGAATTAATAGAGACGGAATGAAAGGTGCTGTTTTGAAAAGCATCTTTTTCTTTATTAATGAGGCAATAAGGTGTGATACAATTAACAGTGAGGAATAACTGATATGGTATACTTTAATGGAAACGAATACAATAAGGCAGGTGCTTAATTTGTTAACAGAACAAAATATAAGAGAAGTCTTAAGTGGACTGCAGGAACCATTTTTACATAAAACATTAGGCGAATTAAACGCAATTGAAGAAATAAAGATTAAAGAAGAAAAAAATCATGTAAGCGTGAAGGTGCAAATTGCTAAAACAGGGACAGCAGAGCAGCTTCAGCTCCAAACTCAAGTAGTAAACCTTCTAAAAGAGGCAGGTGCGGTAACGGTTGGAATCCGATTCAGCGAGCTTCCAGAAGAAGTTTTGTCCCAATATCGCCAAGCAGCGAAAGAGGAAGATAAAGGATTGCTCTCCCCAGATAGCAAAACAACCTTTATTGCGATTGCAAGCGGGAAAGGCGGAGTAGGGAAATCGACTGTATCTGTAAACCTGGCCGTTTCTTTGGCAAGACTAGGTAAGAAGGTCGGTCTGATTGATGCTGATATTTATGGATTTAGCGTGCCTGATATGATGGGCATTACGACTCGCCCAGTCGTAAGAGGGGAAAAGATTATTCCAGTGGACCGGTTTGGGGTAAAAGTTATTTCGATGGGATTCTTTGTTGAAGATAATTCTCCGATCATTTGGAGAGGTCCTATGCTAGGAAAAATGTTAAACAGCTTCTTTAATGAAGTCGAGTGGGGAGATATTGATTACTTATTATTAGATCTTCCTCCAGGTACAGGGGATGTTGCATTAGATGTTCATACGATGCTTCCGTCTTGTAAAGAAATCGTTGTTACAACGCCACATCCAACAGCTGCTTTTGTTGCAGCCCGTGCCGGCGCCATGGCGATCCGAACACAGCATGAAATATTAGGGGTCGTTGAAAATATGTCCTATTTTGAAAGTAAGCTTACGGGCGAGAAGGAATATGTCTTCGGAAAAGGCGGAGGCGAAAAGCTGGCTGAGGAGCTTCAAACAAATGTGCTAGGGCAATTGCCGTTAGAGCAGCCTAATTGGAACGAAGAAGATTTTGCTCCATCCGTTTATGATGAGGATCATAAGCTAGGTAAGATCTATAGTGATATTGCGCAAAAGATTGTACAAACATTAGAAAAATAACAGTAAAAAAACCTCTTCCCTTAGGAAGAGGTTTTTTATGTTTGGCAGCGGGCATTATCCGCCACCGTCCCCGCTGCCCTCTGAGCCACCGCCAGCAGTTTCTTCGCTACTGCCGCCCTCTTTCCCTCCGCTTTTCTCGCCACTTTTTACTTCATTTGCAGCTTTTAAAAGAATGTCTTGAATTTTGGCTTTAAAGAGCGGGCTTTCTAAGGTTTCCTTTACAACGGTTTGCAAATGCTCACGGTATTCCTTGCTTTTTAATACTTTTGTTACGTCTTTTTCTAGTGCTGGGTCTTGTAAGACTTCAATCATCATACCGCGGTACTCCGGATCCTTCATTAAATCTTTAAGAAGCTTTTCATTTTCTTTTTTCATGCTTTTAGCAATACTTTCAGCAAATTTAGGATCCTCAAATGATTTCTTCCAGAAGTCTGTTCCCTTATCGGAAGTTAAGGTTTTTTCGATCGTCTCTGAAACAACTTTCTGATCCATGATAAGCTGCTGTTTGATTTTATCATCTTCCATTAGTTCTTTTATCGCTTTTTTACCGTCATCCGTTTTCAGAATATCGACAACCATCTTTTTGGTTTGCTCATAATCCATCTGATTGCCGCCAGTTTCACCTTGAGCACAGCCCGTCATGAGAATGATCAGCAGAATTGGCAGGAGCAAACGGAATGTCTTTATCATATTTTGAAGCTCCTTTCAGGAGAAGGTATCCTTATTTCTAGAATGAAGAAAAAGGCCAAATTTTATTCGCCTCAAAATACAATACCTAGATTTTTCAAAGCATGGTTGGTACAATCATATAGGTGAATAATTTTTACTATGGAGGAAAAATAAGTTGACTAGCCGGAATTGGGTAAAGCTGTTTCTATCCACACTTTTGGTAGGGGGATTAACTACTGGGGTTGTTGGTTTTATTGTTAGATGGAAAGAATTCGAATCTATATTTGTTCCCTTTGATTTTCTTGAAATATTATCAGTATTATTATGGTTAATTGGAGTTGGATTAATTTTTAGTATTTTGAGCCAAATGGGCTTCTTTGCCTATTTGACTATCCATCGATTCGGGTTAGGAATTTTTAAATCGCGATCTTTGTGGAATGCTGTTCAAGTTTTTCTTACTTTGTTCGTTCTATTTGATTTAGTTTATTTCCGCTATAGTGCTTTTGCTGAAGAGGGAGAAAGCATAATGCCTTATATCGGTATTGCCTTATTTATATTGGCTGCTGCTATTCTGGTAGCTTCCATTAAGGTGAAATTAACGAATAAGGATGCATTTATTCCTGCTGTTTTCTTCATGGTTGTCGTGACCACGATTGAGTGGGTTCCAGTCTTAAGGGTTAACGAGCAGAGCTGGGTATACCTTATGATATTTCCATTATTAGTATGTAACGCGTATCAGCTGCTTATTCTTCAAAAGCTTAATGAAAAATCTCAAGTACAAAGACAACAAATCTCATCAAAAGAGCCGTCCAAATAATGGGCGGCTTTTAATTAATTTCTTTAGTTTTCGTTTCGGCATTTGCAAGCATCTCAGAAACGGTCACGAGCTTTAGCCCTTTTTTATTCACATTATTTATGATTTGCGGCAAGGCTTTAGCTGTTTGTTTGGCAGAATCTGAAGCATGAAGGAGTATAATATCCCCCTTTTTTGCTCGTGAGACATTGTTGACGATTTCCTCTATACCCGGGTTCGTCCAGTCCTTCGAATCAATGCTCCAATGAACAACTGAATATCCGAGTCTATCGGCAATTTTTAGAGTCCTTTGATCGAAATGACCAGTAGGGGCGCGAACAAGCTTAATATCTTTTATGTTTAGTTTTTTAAACACTACCTGAGCCTTTGCTAAATCCTGCCTAATTTTGGCATCCTCAAGGTCTGAATAATCCTCATAATTATAGCCAAGAATGCCAATTTCATATCCTCCTTTTACGATTCTAGCCACTAAATCTGGGTGGCGCTCTGCCCATGAACCTGAAAGGAAGAAGGTGGCTGATTTAACATTTTCCTTTTGTAGAACATTAAGAATAGGTTCTGCCTTTTCGTCCCCCCATCCTATATTAAAGGTAAGGGCAAGGTCCTTTTCCCCCTTATATACAGCTCTCGGTCCATCTTTCGTTGAAAAGGCCGGCATGTAGACAATGTTCCCAATATATAAGAACCATGCAGCAAAGAAAGCGAAAACCATGATTAAAACCATTTTTTTTATTGACTTTCCATTCCAAATATAAAAGAAATTCATTTCTCTCTCACCTCGTCCAATACTCCTTGTCTCAATCTTATGCGCAGAATTTCAATAAATGAGTTTAAAAAGAAATTCATAAAATATTTTTATTTGGAAAATACTACAAAAACCAAATCAAGAGAGAGTGATATAGTGTGCTAGGAATTTTAATTAATAATAGAGAACAGAAGGAAATACAATACTTAATTAAGAGAGAAATGGATGAAATTCTGTTTGACTTAAACGATGAACGAATTGATCATATTGTAAAAAGGGCAATGGAGGAGAGATATAAGATATTATTTTCTTTATTTAAGAGGGTAGCTTCACCAAACGATATTCTGAGATATACACGAAACATTCAGGGGAGAGAACAAAAAGGATGAAATAATATAATAAATTCTATTGACTTCTGTTTTTTTTGTTGTTATATTAATAAACGTCGCTGCTGACGAGTTGAAACAAACTCAAAAAAAGTTGTTGACACTTTAAGCAAAAGATGATAAATTTTAAAAGTCGCTTCTGGGCGATAAGGTAGTTCTTTGAAAACTG
>NZ_JBALOZ010000143.1:230-5347 GCF_036965125.1 Bacillus sp. JJ1503 | reverse complement strand
CCCTTCAACCATTTGGCTTTCGGCCCATTACCTAACTGTCTACGCTTAAAGACGAAAGTTACCTTTAGCCCTCCAAGACTCGCTACGAGTGAATGGCTAGTTCTTACTCGACGGGAATCCCACCCGTTATATGATACGACCTATGCTCGGCCGCACAACTGCCCCTTTAGTTGAACAAAGAGTAATTACCTGATTATGTGGTTGCTCTCGTTGTATTTTTAAAAATTAATTATTCACTAAAGTTTATATTATTGTCTAGACACCATTCAATCGCAATTTGTTTAAATCGTTCCTCACGATAAGAATACCATTTGTCCTCAATTTCAAAATCAATGATTTTGTCCTTAAACCTCCTAAAAGCACCCTTACCCTTAATCACATTTAATAATATATCTTGTTTTCTTTGATCACTAACAGTTAGGCAAAAGTCTTCCAACATCTCATATTCATTTAGTTCATATTTTGTTGGGAGTTCCTTGTAATTCTCGAAGTTTTCCACTACATCATTAGCAACTTTTCTATCTTCTCGTTCCCAATCTGGTAAATGATCGAATGGTTCTTCATCTTCAGCAGCTCTTAAGTCATCTGAGGTTACTACAATAATTTCGCCAGTTTTAATACTCAGAAATGTCCGAGACTCGTCAAACTGTATCTCCATTTCTTCAATAATAGCTTGAAGCTTTACTTGAATATTCATTATTTTCGGATCACCCTCTATATTTTTTTACTAATGCACCCGTTAGTCAAAATTTTAAGATTAGTTTCCATCAATTAGAATGGTTGTTTCTGCACCACTTTGAACAATTACCACACTCTTCAGGTCTCTTGAAACTTCTTTATTAACCTCAATAACAAATGTTCTTGGTGTTGCATCAGAAGTACAATTACCATCTGGTTGCGATAAAGGCACTGTGATAGCTTTGTTATCTGAGTTTAGTTCAATATTTTTAATCTTATAGGGGCAACTTCCAGACTCCTGAACTCCAATGAAATTAACATCCTTCTCGTTAAAGTCTACATTTGGTGTCTTATTTTCAAATCCATATATGTTCCATGTTTCTTCAAATTCAGATTGATTAACGACTTTTTTTACTAAATACTGAAAATAAGGTGTTGTGTCCCTTTTAAACGCCACCTCATCAAAATCCGTAGGCAAAGATTTTTCACTTGCTATCAAACCAAAGTTAATTTGATTATCTTCTACGTTGTTACTGCAACCGAATACGAATAATAGTGTCAAAAATACAGCAAGAGCAAGAAATGGTTTAATAAACGACATCTTATCCCTCCTTCATTACCATTATTTTACCACGACCTCCATATCCCTTGTTAAACAAACCTGCTTAGATAGTTGAATACCTTACGTTTCCATTTCTACAATCAAGGCACCTCCAATACGAAAAGGAGGAGATATTTTTGTTATTATCAAGAACTTGGGAATTATATGAATCGGATAAAAAGATCGAAGGATTCTCCCCTCACACATTAAAAGCATATAAGCTCCAAACTAAGCTACTTATCCAATACTTTGACGATGTGAATATTGAATCATTGACTCTTGATCGGCTGAAAGAATACTTAGCAAAATCCAGTGAACACCTCAAGCCCTCAAGTCTGGCTCAACGAATTCGATTTATTAAATCGATATTTTGTTGGTCGCACGAAGAAGGGCATATACCGAAAAATCCTGCTGCAAAAATCAAAGAACCTAAACAAGGAAAACGGATTCCTAAATTTTTAACAGAGAGAGAAATAGAACACTTAAGGGAAGCATGTATTACGCCAATGGAAAAGGCATTATTTGAATTTATGTTTTCAACAGGTTGTAGAATAGGGGAAATTGTTTCTCTTGATAAAAATTGTATTAATTGGTCCAATCGTTCAGCCATTGTGCTTGGGAAAGGTGATAAGGAAAGGGAGGTCTACTTTAATATACGGTGTGAAATCTGGCTCAAACGATACTTGGATCTTCGCCAGGATAAAGACACAGCTATTTTTGTTACTGAACGGCACCCACATAGAATGAGTATTGGACAAATGAGATATATCATAAAACGAATATCAAGTCGAGCAGGGATCAACAAAGAAATTCATCCACACCAACTGCGCCACAGCTATGCGACACACCTATTGAACAACGGAGCTCCTATTGATGTTATTCAAAGTTTACTGGGACACGAAAAAAGCGAGACCACTAGGATTTATGCTCAGCTAAGTGGAAGCGTTAGAAGAGAATTTTACAGAAAATATTTTTAATAATGGATGGCAAAAGGCAACGGACACTCCGCTGCCTTTTCACTTTCGCACCCGTTAGTTGAAGTAGAAAAAATAGACCCATATTCAACACTCGCGCCAGTTCTCCTTCACTAAATTTAAAATAGAGACGGTCCATAAAGAAATTAATTCAATTAAGCCATAGCGATTCACTACAACTAGAGCGTCTCATCCAATTTCTGAATCTTTGAGTCGGAAATTAAATAAACATTGCCAAAAACGTCGATTTTGTCTCCTTTTACACGTACAGCGCAATCTTTGTTCGACGCATAAATATTTATTTCTTCCGATAGGGGAGATAGTTCGCTTTGAACCNNGGACGGAAAAATTGTCAAGACCGATTCCGTCGTAAACAGAGCTCATTTCAACTTCATATCCAAAGTTTTTCGAGCATAACCATTTAGCGGACATGTTGATTGCTCCAGCGCTTGTTCCCATCACAACGGCGCTGCTTTTTTTAATCGAATCCGATAATTCATATTCCATCAAAAAACCATTTTGATTAAGAATATTGCCACCCAACAAGAAAATGACGGAAGCATTTTGAATAATCGTTTGGGCATCTCCCTTCTGTACGCGGTAATTAATTAAATGATACTCATCAAACATAATGCAAGCCTGATCGAGCCACGAGCGTTCAGTAGCACCATCATCTTCATAAATAGATGGATTCGAGCTAATCATAGCAAGCGATTTTCTATCAGTTATATCCTCCTGTAACACCCTACCCAGATTCTCTGGAAAAAAATTGTTAAACCAACCTAAATAATAGTGAGTTTTCATAAGTACCCCCTCAGCAAAGTGTAAATAACATTTATTCCTTACGACACCATTCTGTTTTCTTGTCACTCTCAATATGCCCGATTGTTAAACACAATTTAAACAACACTCTTCAACTATCCTGCCCGTTAGCACAAGAAGACAGGGATTGCCCGCAGCCATCCCTCTTCTTGAACTCTAGCCCCCGTTAATGCAAGAAGAACAGAGCTTCTATTAGCCAGCTTACCAAACGTGATAAATTGTTTAATTGTTATTCGGCATGGCTGCGGGTTTATTTAATAAACAATGTCGCGTAGGAATGGCATAACAACCCCCATGACAAACAAAGCGATGGCGACGTATAGGATGGTTCCTGCTATTGGTAGAATCCATTTTTGCTTCTTGTATTGGAACCAGTAATTAACTGCCCACATGACGAGCAGAAAACCAATAAGACCGAATTTAAATATGTCAGAGATGGGGTCTTGGGCTGGGCTAATATTTACCACAGAGAAAAACGCGAGAAAACCGATAGCTCCCAATAGGATTAAATTGACAACATGCACGACAATATTATAAGAATTGTTATTCAATAAATCTCCACCCCGATCATTTATAGTTCACAATCTCAATTTATTAATAACATTTTATCAAACTTTTATATAAATTATCGTTCTTTCTTATAGAGAATCAAACGTTATTTCAAAGCCAGATGATAAAACAACGAACAAAACATTAGTAAAGGACCCTCATTATCTACTCCCCTTCTCATCTGAATTAAACAAACAATGCTTCTTCAACTAACCTGCCCCTTTAGTTTAATAAGAAAAAACGCCAACCAACGTAAGTCTGACGCTATGACCCCTAATTCACGACCTTCACCCCAATAATACTATCGAACGTCACTCGCTCAAACTCTCCTAGCTTTACCTCAATCCGCAGCTCATGCGTAATAGGTTCAACATAATGAACACGGCCAGTAATATCAAAAGTAAAGCCGTCTTCCCAAACAGTTAACTTTACCGAATGGTCGTATTCCATTGCGTAAATAATCCGCAAGTCGAATTCTTCCGCCTCATGTTCGTCAATGATTGGCTTAGCCACCTCTATTTAAGAAATGCACCCTTTAGCCACCCATGAAGCCATGTTTCACCACAGAAAATGTAAGAAAATATCATTCTTACATGGTAATTTAAAATCACACTAATCGGTCGGTTCGTCAATCTCGAAATGTGAATGCCAATTTTCGTAATAATCATTTTCAGCTTTTTTCCAAAAAACAACGATTGGAAAACCACTAAAATCGTCATCTTGAACTGCTTCTTCAATCATTTCTCTAGCAGATGTTTCTCCAAAATCTCTAACAAAAACTCTTTCATCTAACGGAAATTCCCGTATTTTTAATTTTTCTATTTCCTCATTGGAATAACCTACATTATCTCTTGTCCAATACTTAGCCAAATCTTTACTATGTGTTATTACGACTTGAGTAATTCTAAATTTAAAGTCTTCACTTATTTCATAAGCATATAATTCCTGAGAACTTTTCATTGTAAATCACCACCCAAGAAAATAGTTACCTAATAATACCCAATCCTTATTAAACTATACTGCTTCGTTAGTAAAATAAGAAAAAAAAGATTACCGCAGCAATCCTTCTTGAACTCTTGCATCCTTTAGCACCATAAGGAATGTTAATGATTTAATCTTAGTAAGTTTTCAGCCTCATTCTTTATCATTAGTATTACGTCCTCTTCATTTAACACAAAAGATTTATCGTCATAATCAAGCCTATCAATTAATTCACTAATTTCAAACCAACCATACAGGTCATCTGAATAATCTATCTCAATAGCAACCACTTGAAAAATCATATAAGCTAAATTGAAAATTTCCTTATGGTCATTAGCTTTTATTATTTTATTCGCTAAAAGACCTATATAGGCACATGCACATATTTCAAAGCTTGGCTTCTTTATTGCCAATTCATCTAATGCTCTTTTAAAATACATTTCGACTTCAAATATATTCTCATCGAAGGAAAATGAAGAGAGGATATTTACGGATGGTGAAGTTATATCTTT
>NZ_JBALOZ010000143.1:0-221 GCF_036965125.1 Bacillus sp. JJ1503 | reverse complement strand
AATAAAATATTTGTTTCCACTTTATCACCACCATAATATTTCTCTACCTTGAACTGCACCATTAGTCGAATTAGAAAAAAGGATCTCCGCAGCAATCCGTTCTTACCTTTAGTGAATGAAGCATAAGTCAAATTCCAAAATGTATAATGTGTTTCATTTCCTCCTGTGCTTGTAAAATTTTCAAAGCCAATTCATTAAGTTCAAAAGACTTCTTATAATAC
>NZ_JBALOZ010000142.1:0-1710 GCF_036965125.1 Bacillus sp. JJ1503 | reverse complement strand
TAATTAGAAAATAAAAGAATACTGTAAACCGTCGTGTTTCTAATTGCCTGCTCCACCTTAACAAAAAGAAAATAATTATTATTGCGATTATTGTTATGTGTAATGGAGGTAGAACAATAGCACCGTTACCAAATTTGAATTCCATTCCAGATTCCCCTCCTTTTTTAGTTATCCACCCGTTAATTTAAGTACAATCCTTCACAAAGTTTAGTAGAGTAACTCTTCTTTCAATTTCACTTCATATAGTCGCATTGCACTTAAATCCCCTCGATATGCAAAGATTTCTTTTGCAATTAAATCACGGAGTCGATATTCTATCCATTGATCTCCAGTGTATTGCTGCATATGACCAATAACTTCACCAATCAAACGTGCCGCTTTCATATAATCATGCTTACCTTGTTCTTTATGTAATTTCTTTGCACATTGAATTATAGAATCATCATCTCGTTCGACATCTGAATGCCAAAGCTCTTCATTCTCCCAAGTTCTCAAAAGACTTTCACTCAACAGTAAATTACGCCCTTCGTCAAGAAGAGCATGACGTTTTGCACAATTCATCGGTCTAAGCTCAAATTGCTCATAAAATTGAAGCAGTTTTTCTGGAGCTAGTTCTCCAGATGTACGAGGATACTGTTCCTCTTCTAGCATAGGGTATGTATAGAGCTCATGAAATGCTTTAAATGTGTTGAGTTCGAACACTTCATTTACTTTATTCTGTAATAAATAAAGGACAATACGCAGTCCTATTTGCTCAGCGGCGTTCTCACATGTCCAAATAATTATCTGTTGATAAGGTGTTATTCCTTTTATTTTCTCTATTGCCTTTAACAAACCCTGTTTATATTCTTCAAGATCATTGAAGTCATCGCGATAGTGTTCCTTAAACCATTGAAAACGATTTTCTATCCCCTTTTTTGTATGTAGTAATTCTATTGGACCAACTGATAAAATATGAGGCAATACAATGATTTCTTCTGTTTTTGCGTATGGAGTATTGCGAAATGCAAATTTTAAGCTACCTGCGGGCGAATCTCCAAATACAATAAGTACCGTTTGTCGATGTTCTATTTTCTCTTCATTACTCGAAACTTTAATCAATGATTTCTTCATTGATTGTAGAATTCTAATCATTCCATCTTCTTCATATTGTTCAGCACGTATAAATATTAAATTTAGAAGAGCCTTTGCCTCACGTTCATCAAGTTTTGAAATAGCTTGTTTTAATTGATTTATATTCTCCATTTTCCCTCTCCTTTTTTCTCTTAATGATAGCTCATTATGTTAATAACTGAGCGTAAAAGTAAGAATTTTTTGTATAGCCTTGTTCAAGTAAACTGCTTCAATAGTAGAAGAAGCGACAGCTTTGTTAAGCTATCGCTACCCGTTAGTTATACATAAAGACTTACACATTAATTGCATATTATATAAATGATGTGACAATAAGTCATTATTTCTTACCTTTTCGTTCTAAAAGTATAGGTGCTATATTTAGTAAGATAGAAACAATTGTCAAAAACCATAATGCCCTTTCCATACCAGGTACTACATCCATTAAAGCTGCCCAATCTTCCACTTCTACCCACACCGATACAAGACTGTATTCTGCACAAAGTGTTAATGCTGTAAATGATAATCCCATCGCCATAGCAAGCTTATAATCCTTTCCTACTTTATACATATAAAGATTTATAAAAGTTGCTACTATTG